>NZ_QSTQ01000025.1:0-36911 GCF_003438275.1 Collinsella sp. OM07-12 | reverse complement strand
GGGCCCCGGGGGCGGGAATCTGGGCGTACACATTTCCTACATATCTTGTGATCCGACTAACGTTTGCCAGCCGTTACCTACCGCTCGCCGAGCATCTCTTTATATAAGGCAGTCTCATGGTTAAAGCGGATACGTCCCCCTAGCTAACGCACAGCCAGCATCGAGCAACTCATCACGTTCTTCCACCGAGAACCCCTCGGCGTAGACGCGCACCACTGGTTCGGTCCCGCTAGGACGGACCAGCAGCCACGTGTCATCCTTAAATGACAGACGCAAGCCGTCCATATGACTAACGTTTTGCGGCACCTTGCCACAAATCGACTTGGGGTTTACGCCCGGCAGCAGGGTTCGTAACGTTTCGGCATCTTCGGCCTCAAGGCGCAAATCGCGTCGACCGTAACTCGTCTTACCAAAACTGTCCTCGAGTTGGTCGACCAGAACGCCCAAAGGCGCGTCCGTCTTTGCCATAAGCTCACACAGAATCAGACAGGCGAGGATTCCATCGCGCTCGGGCATATGCGCGGCGATGCCGATACCACCGGCTTCTTCGCCGCCCATGAGGACGCCGCCCTTCTTCATCTCCGCCGCTATATATTTGAAACCGACTGGTTTGACGGTCACGCGGCAGCCAAGCGCCTCGGCAATGCGACGCACGAGCGTCGAGCATGAAAGATTGACGACGACGCGCCCCTCCAAATTACGAAATTGAACCAAGTCGCCCAAAACGAGCGCCATGATCTGATGCGGATGTATATATCTGCCGCGCTCGTCAACCGCGCCGATACGGTCGGCGTCGCCGTCGGTCACCAGGCCAGCGCAAGCTCCGTCCTCGATAACCGTGCGCTCGCAAGCGTCCACCCACGGTTCAACGGGGTCGGGGCAGATATCTTCTTGGTCAGACGCCTGCCCGGCGTGAATCTCGTGCACCTCAACGCCAAGCTCGCGCAGCAAGTCGGCTAGATAGCCCTGGGCCGCGCCGCCCATGGGATCGACAACCACGCGCAGGTGCGCGGCGCGGATGGCTTCGGCATCGACAAATGATGCCACCGCCTGCATATAGTCAGGAATGATATCCGCGGTGCGATATTGCCCCTCGATCCCCATTGGCTCGGGAGCCATGGTCTCTTCGAGCTCTTCGATGACATCCTGGTTGGCGGTTGAGCCGTCACCCATGCGAATCTTGAGGCACAGATAACCCTGCGGATGATGGGACCCCGTCACCATGAGCGCGCCGCACGCCTCACCGTCATAAGCCGCCGCCCACGTAAGGGCAGGGGTCGGAACAGGTCGCGAAGCGAGCACGGCGTCCAGCCCGTGCGCTGCTAGCACGCCCGCCGCAAGTTCAGCGAACTCGCTCGCCAGGGGCCGGGTGTCGAACCCTATATATACCGTTTTGCCCGGATTGGTCTTTTGCCACAACTCGCCGACGGCATCGGCGATACGGGCAACGTTATCGGCAGTGAAGTCCTCATCGACGCGAGCGCGCCAACCGTCAGTTCCAAAATGAATTATCGCGCACACGCGCAGACACCTCACAGTGTTTGGATCATGGTACGCATGGGGTATACCCGCAACATGCACTCGGCAACCTACCGGCACCAGCATTCACCATTTGGGCAAATGCTGCCGAGGACATGCAAGCAACAAAAAAACCGCCCCGTATGGAGCGGTTTTGCCCTTTATATATCGAGCGCCTCGGCCATCGCGGCCGTAGTGATTGCCGTGGTTCCACAGCAACTGCCCACCATTGCGGCACCGGCATGTCTCCATTCGATGCATGCGCGCGCGAAAGCTTCGGGGTTCTCGTGCCATACGGGGCCATCCTGAGTCTGGACCGGATCGCCTACGTTGGGACGCACCGTGACGGGAGTAGTCGCCGATGCAACCATCCTGGGCACCGCCGCGTTCGCGGCCGCAAGCGAACAGCAATTAACACCAACCGAGTTTGCGCCGTGTTTTTCGGCGTACAAAACGGCTGCCTCGATGTTGAGGCCATCGCCCAACAGGTCGCCTTTATCGTCAACGACAAAACTCACCAGAACAGGCATGCCATCGGCGGCATCTCGGGCGCCGGCAAGCATGGGCTGCAAATTACGGATAGACGTCACCGTCTCGATCAGCAGACCGTCAACGCCGGCGTTGAGCAAGGCGTGCGCCTGTTCGCGCGCAATGCCTCGGATTTCACGATACTCGGCAGAGTCCTCGGCAAACCACTCAATACCGATCGGGCCCATCGAGCCCAGCAGCAGCTGAGGGTGCGCCTGGCGGGCATCGTCGACGGCCCCGCGATTGACCTCCGTCACGGACGGCGCAATCTGGTCATGCTTGAGGGCATAGCTCGATGCCTGAAAGGTGTTGGTAATGAGCACCTGCGCGCCGGCGGCGACATACAAGCGATGGATACGAGAAACGGTCTGCGGCTCTGCCAGATTCCAAAACGCCGGTGGAATGTCGGCGGCATCGTACTCACTCAACAGAACACTGCCCATGGGGCCCTGCGCCAACAAGGTCTCGCTCGACAAGCGGCGCGTAAGTTCCTCGGCACCAAAGCGGTTGTAATAACTCGTATCCATATATATCCCGCTATTCCTCGACGCTGATTCCCTGCTTTTCGAGATAGGCGAGCCAGCGGCTCATCGTGTCCTCGGATAGCGCATGCTCCATCATGCAGGCCTCGGAATCGGCTCGCTCAAATTCGACACCGAGCTCCTGAACCAAAAACGTGCGGATGAGGCGATGACGGTACCAGATAGCCGTGCCAACCTCGCGGCCGCGATCGGTCAGGATCACCTTGCCGTAGTGCGATTGCTCGACAAGCTCGGATGCCTTGAGCGCCGAAACCGCTTTATTGACCGATGCCTTGGAGACGCCAAGGCGCTGCGCGATGTCGACCGATCGCACGCCGTTGGTTTCCCCCTCTTCGCTTTCAATGCGAACCATGCACTCCAAGTAGTCTTCGTTCGCCACCGTCAGATGTAGTTCGCGCGAGCTATTTGTCGTATCCATGATCTTCCGTCCCTTCTGCATTCAATGGCTGATTCTACCCCATCCAAGCGTCGTGGTATGCCGTGGCATACCGTGCTAGAGTTCTTGTTGCACACGACGACCAAGATTGGAGCGGTCTTTATGGAAAACACCACCACGAGCCCCGATGTCCTCGAGCGCTTTTTGCGCTACGTCCAGATCAACACGCAGTCCGAGGATGCAAACTGCGACCAGGTACCCTCGAGCGCCGTTCAGTTTGACCTTGCCAACATGCTGGCTGAAGAGCTGCGCGAGCTTGGTGCGGAAGATGCCCACGTGACCGAGCACGCCTATGTCTGCGCGCATATCCCCGCAAGTGTGGGCGCTGAGGACAAGCCCGCCCTGGGCCTGATCGCCCATCTCGACACCACCGAAGTTGCACCGGGCGCCGGCGTGAAGCCGCACATCGTGCACTACGAAGGCGGCGACCTGGTCTGCGGCACGGTTGACGGTAAGTCCGTTGCCATGAGTACCGCCAAGCTTCCCGCCCTGAACGACCTCGCGGGTGAGGACCTGGTCTGCAGCGATGGCACCACGCTGCTGGGCGCGGACGACAAGGCAGGCGTCGCCGAGATCATGTCGCTTGTCGCGCGTATCGCTCAGGACCCTTCTCTGCCCCATCCCGCACTCGGCATTTGCTTCTGCCCTGACGAGGAGATCGGCCACGGAGCCGAGCTGTTGGATATCGATACCTTTGGCTGCAAGTACGCCTACACGGTCGACGGTGGCCCCATCGGCGAGCTGGAGTGGGAGTGCTTTAACGCCGCCGAGGCGACCGTCCGCTTTGAGGGCCAGTCCATCCACCCGGGCGACGCCAAGGGCCGTATGGTCAACGCAGGCAATCTGTTCTGCGACTTCAACGCGTTGCTCCCCTACATGCAGCGCCCGGAGTATACGGAAGGCTACGAGGGCTTTTATCACCTTGAGGGTGTATCTGCAACCGTCGATCACGCCACAGCGCGCTATATCGTCCGCGACCATGACGCCGCCAAGTTCCAGCAGAAACTCGACCTTATTGATGCCGCCGCCTCGATGCTCAACCAGCGCCTGGGTGAGGAGCGCGTGACGGTCGAGATTAAGCAGCAGTATCGAAATATGGCCGAGATCGTTCGTGACTATCCCGAGCTTATTGATGTTGCCAAGGAAGCCTACCTTGCCTGCGGCGTTGAGCCCCAAGTGCTGCCGATTCGCGGCGGCACCGACGGCGCGCAGCTGTCGTTCCGCGGTCTGCCCTGCCCCAACCTTTCCACCGGCGGCTATTGCTACCACGGCGTCAACGAGTTTGTCCCGGTCAGTTCGCTCGTCAAGATGACCGACGTCCTGCAGGAGCTCGTCGCCCGTTTCGCATAAGCCTGGCCGCATAAGCCCAAAAGACGAATCGCCCCGTCCTCTAGAGAGAACGGGGCGGTTTTTGATACAAGGGGAGTAGTCAACATCGCAGGTTGAGCCAACGTCAGCGAGCGACGTCCAAGGCGAACAAGTTGGCATGAAAAAGGCAGGGCATTGACCTTCTGGTCATGCCCTGCCTTTTGAATGACAAATTGTCGCCTTGGGCGGCGCGCAGCGTCGAGCCGTTACGGCGTTTGGTAAAACGCCGTAACTTAGTAGTTGGCTTCGTAGCCGTTACCGTCGCCGGTGGGCTCTTCGTAGTAGTCCGAATCGCTCGAATCGCTTGAGTCATCGGAATTGTCAGAGCTGACCGATGAGGTTGCGGTACCGTTTGCGTAGTCGTCAGACGTATTGTTGTTCAGGTCGCCAATCGTAGAGCTGGAACCGTCGGAAAGACCCATGGTGTTGGGACCCTTGGGATCCTTGCCGGCATCGACACGCTCCATCATTTCCTTGAGCTCGTCCTCGTAGACAAAGACGTAGCTCACACCGTCGATCATGGTGCTGTCGTCGGCGTACGAGGGCAGGTTGGCCGAGTAGATACCGTCGACATCCATACCGCGCATGGCGTTGACCGTAGACACGATATCCTGAACGCTCATATCGGTTACGAGCATATCGGACAGCGAATTAACCAGGCCAAAGATCTTCGTGGCATCGAAGTTATTGAGAATCTGGTTGGCAAGGGCGCCAAGCACCTGACGCTGGTGGCGCATGCGCGTGTAATCGCCGTCGGCATAGATGTAGCGGCAGCGGGCATAGGTAAGGGCGGTAGCTCCGTCCATATGCTGCTGACCAGCGGTAATCTTAATATCCAGGTGCTCGGGGTCGTCAACATCATCGGTTGCGTTAATGTCGATACCGCCAACCGAATCAATCAGCGCCTGCATACCGTCGAAGCTGACCTCGGCATAGTGGGAAATCTGAACACCGCACAGCTCGTTGACCGCCTCGACCATGGCTTCGGCGCCGCCAACGGTATGGCAGGCGTTGATCTTCATGGTCTCGCCCTTGTACACGACCCTGGTATCGCGCGGAACGGAAATGAGCGTCGCCTGCTTTTGCGTGGGGTCGATGCGTGCCAAGATAATCGAGTCGGCACGATACGTATCCTCGCCCGGACGGCCGTCGGTGCCAAGAAGCAGCACGTAGAACGGATCCTTTGCCTCATCGGTGTCAACCAGAACCCGACGCAGATTGTCGGTAATGACATTAGAATCGCCGAGCTTGCCCATAATGGTGGCAAACCACAGGCCGGCAGCGGTAGTGGCGCTCAGCAGCACGCCAAACACGACAATGAGCGCGACGTGACGAATCGTGTGGCTACGACGGCGCTGGCGGGCGCGCTCGGAATAGCGAGCGACGTTGTCGCGGCTGTAGATCTTGGCCTGCGCACCAGTCGAGGGTCTTCGGGTGTTATCCGCCAGGGGCTTCTTGTTAAACATAGGCAACCTGCATTAGTAGATGACGGGATCGGGGACGGTGGCATGTTCGACATGCGCGCCAAGCGCCTGCAGCTTTTCGACAAACTGCTCGTAGCCACGTTTGATGTGATGGATGGCAGAGACCTCGGTAACGCCGTCGGCGATAAGACCGGCAACCACAAGCGCCGCGCCGCCACGAAGGTCGGGCGAGGTGACCTGTGCACCCGAGAAGCCCTTGACGCCATGAATCATGGCATGATGGCTCTCGATACGAATGTCGGCACCCATGCGCACCAGCTCAGAGGCAAACATAAAGCGATTCTCGAAGATGTTCTCGGTAATAACGGAACTGCCATCGGCGAGGGCGGAGAGCACCATAATTTGTGCCTGCATGTCGGTCGGGAAGCCGGGGAACGGAAGCGTCTGGATGTCGACCGGCTTGATGCGCTCGGCGCGATTCACGTGAACGCCGTCGTCGGTACGCTCGCAATCGATGCCCATGAGCTCCATCTTCTTGAGCACCATGCCCAGATGGATGGGGCAAAAACCCGTGACGTCGACACCGCGATCGTCAGCCATCAGCGCACCGGCGACGATAAAGGTGCCGGCCTCGATGCGGTCGCCCACCACGCGATGGGTAACGGGATGGAGCTCTTCCACGCCCTCGATGGTCACGACAGGCGTACCGGCGCCGACAATCTTGGCGCCCATTTCGTTGAGCATGTTGGCGAGATCGACGATCTCGGGCTCGCGGGCGGCATTGTCGATAACCGTGGTGCCCTGTGCGCGCACAGAGGCCATGATGAGGTTCTCGGTCGCACCGACACTGGCAAACTCGAGCGTGACGGTGGTGCCGCGCAGGCCCTGAGGCGCGCTGGCGTTGATGTAGCCGTGGGCGGTATCAAACTCTACGCCCAGGGCCTCAAGACCCAGAATGTGCATATCGATCTTGCGAGCACCCAGGTTGCAGCCGCCCGGCATGGCGATCTTGGCGCGATGGAAGCGACCCAGCAGGGGTCCCATGACGGCGGTGGAAGCACGCATCTTGGCAACGAGCTCGTAGGGGGCCTCCCAAGAATCGGCCTGAGAGGTATCGATCTCGAGCGTGTGCTCGTCGAGAACATCGATCGTAGCGCCCATGCCCTTGAGCACCTTGCCCATCACGTGGACATCGGAAATATCGGGCACGTTCTGCAGCGTCGTCTTGCCCGGCGCCAGAAGCGTTGCCGCCATGAGTTTGAGCGCGGAGTTCTTGGCACCCGAAACGGGCACGGAGCCTCCGATGGCATGGCCACCCTCAACGCGGATAATATCCAAGGTCTACCCTTTCAAAAAGCATGCCCGGGGTGGCTGGGCCATCCCGGGCATGATGTGTTCGCAAATGGTCGAACGTTAAATCGTTTGACTATTGGGCAAGCTTGAGCTTACACCATGCGATTTCATTATAGAGGTAGGCGCGGCGTGCATCATCCTCCGACAAATTACCCAGCTTCTCTTCAAAACCTTGAATATCAGCTTTAAGCTTGTCGGCATCGACGGTCGCCAGATCGCAAGCGCGCTCGGCGAGAACGGTCACGACATCGTCCGCAACCTGGGCATAGCCGCCGGCCACGGCAAACGTGTGGTCGACAGTGCCCATGGCCTTATCGGAAACGCGAACGTAACCGCGGTCGATCGTGCAGATCTCGCTGGAGTGAGCAGGCAGAACGCCAAACTCGCCATCCGTGGACGGAATCGACACAAACGCAGCGTCGCCCTCATAGGCGCAGCTCACGGGGCACACGATGCGGATACGCATAACCTACTTCTCCCCCATCTTGCGGGCGCGCTCGCGCACGTCCTCAATCGTGGAAGCATAGCGGAAAGCCTGCTCGGGCAGGTCATCGGCCTTGCCGTCGACAATCTCGGCGAAGGAGCGGACGGTATCCTCGACGCGGACGTAGACACCGGGGTTGCCGGTGAACTTCTCAGCGACGTGGAAGGACTGCGAGAGGAACTGCTGAATCTTACGAGCGCGGTTGACCGTAAGGCGCTGCTCCTCGGACAGCTCGTCCATACCCAGAATGGCGATGATGTCCTGAAGGTCGGAGTACTCCTGCAGGAGCTCCTGGACCTTGACGGCGACACGGTAGTGCTCCTCGCCGACGATCGAGGGATCGAGAGCGTCGGAGGAAGATGCGAGCGGGTCGATAGCCGGGAACAGGCCGAGCGACGAAATGCTACGCGAAAGAACCGTGGTGGCGTCGAGGTGCGTAAACGTCGTGGCAGGCGCCGGGTCGGTCAGGTCGTCTGCGGGGACGTAGACAGCCTGGACGGAGGTAATGGAGCCCGTCTTGGTCGAGGTAATGCGCTCCTGGAGGTCGCCCATCTCGGTTGCCAGCGTGGGCTGGTAACCAACGGCGGACGGCATACGGCCCAGCAGTGCGGAAACCTCGGAACCTGCCTGGGAGAAGCGGAAGATGTTGTCGATGAACAGCAGAACGTCCTGGCCACGATCACGGAAATACTCAGCGGTGGTAAGGCCGGCCAGACCGATGCGCAGACGCGCTCCGGGCGGCTCGTTCATCTGACCATAGACCAAGCAGGTCTTGTCGATAACGCCAGACTCGCTCATCTCGAGGAACAGGTCGGTGCCCTCGCGGGTACGCTCGCCGACGCCGGTGAACACCGAGGTGCCGCCGTGCTCCTGGGCGAGGTTGTTGATGAGCTCCTGAATCAGAACGGTCTTGCCAACGCCGGCGCCGCCGAACAGGCCCGTCTTGCCGCCACGGATGTAGGGCTCAAGCAGGTCGACGGCCTTGATGCCGGTCTCGAAGATCTCGGTCTTGGTGGTGAGCTCGTCAAAGCGGGGCGCTGCATGGTGGATGGGGTAGAACTCCTCCACCTCGGGCATGGGCTTGCCGTCGACGGGCTTGCCCATGACGTTCCAAATGCGGCCGAGCGTCTTGGGACCAACGGGCATCTTCATGGGCTCACCGGTATCGGTGGCGATGAGGCCGCGCTGCAGGCCGTCGGTCGAGGACATGGCGACCGTGCGGACGACGCCGCCCGGAAGCTGGCTCTCGACCTCGAGGATCGTGCTCAGATGACCGATCGGGGTCTCGGCCTCGACCGTGAGCGCGTTGTAGATCGGGGGCACCGCGCCGTCAAACTTGACGTCGACGACAGGGCCGATGATACGCACGATGCGACCATCACCGGCAGTCGTCTTCTTGGTGGCTTCCTCGACCGCAAGCTTTACGGTGTTATTAGCCATTACTGTTCCTCCAATGCTGAGGCTCCGCCGACGATCTCGTTAATCTCGGTCGTGATCGAAGCCTGGCGCACGCGACTATACGTGCGGGTAAGGGTCGAGATGATCGCGGTGGCGTTTTCCGTCGCGGAGTGCATGGCCTTGCGGCGTGCACCCTGCTCGGCAGCCGCCGAATCGATCAGGGCCTGGTAGATGACCGTCAGGATATACGACGGTACAAGCTTGCCGAGAACATGCTCGGGAGAGGGCACGAACTCGAACGTGGACGAGATGCGCTTAGGGGCGTCGGTCTCGTTCTTACGCGGACCGTGGGCCATAGCGATCATCTCGGGGTCGAGCGGCAACAGATGCTCGACGCGAAGCTCCTGATCCACGCGGTTCTTTGCGTGGTGGTAGACAAGCTCGACACGGTCAAGCTCACCGGCACGATACGCATCGCAGATATGAGAGGAGATCATGCGGGCCTGATTGAAATCGGGCTCAGAGGAGTTGCCCTCAAAGTGCATGATGACGTTTGCGCGGTCGCGAAAATACGTGGCCGGCTTGCGCCCGCACGCGATGATCTCGCACTCGATGCCGTCGTTCGCCCAAGAAGCGGCGAGCTTTTCGGCCGTACGCTCCACTGTCGTATTGAAACCGCCGGCAAGGCCGCGGTCCGAGGCAATGACGACAATCAGGCCATGCTTGACGCTCTCATGCTTCTGCAGCATGGGATCGGTGCCCGAACAGGAGGCGTCGCCGGCGACCGTCAACATGACGTCGGTCAGCGCCTCCTTATAGGGCTCGGCCTGCTTGGAGCGATCGAGGGCACGACGGATCTTGGCCGTAGAGACCATCTCCATCGTGCGCGTGATCTGCTTGGTCGTGGTAACCGAGGAGATTCGCTTCTTAATGTCGCGAAGGTTGGCCATAGGGCTTAGTTCTCCTCTGATCCAGAAACATCCGAATGGTGCTTGGCCATGAACTGCTGCTTAAAGTCGCCGATGACGCGCAAGAGCTCAGCCTTGGTGTCATCATCGATCTTCTTGGCGCGAACCTTGTCGAGCAGTAAGCCAAAGCCATTGTCCATGTACTCGATGAGCTCGGCACGGAAAGGCAGCACGTCGGCGATCTCCAGGTCGTCCAGGAAGCCCTCGTTGCCAGCGAACAGCGCAACGATCTGCTCGCCAACCTCAAATGGTTTATAACGCGGCTGCTTCAGGAGCTCGGTCATGCGGGCACCATGGGTCAGCTGCTTCTGAGTAGCCTCGTCAAGGTCGGAGCCGAACTGCGTAAAGCCGGCGAGCTCCTGATACGAAGCGAGGTCCAGACGGAGGTTGCCGGCGACCTGCTTCATGGCCTTGGTCTGCGCGTCGCCACCAACGCGGGACACGGAAATGCCCACGTCGACTGCCGGGCGCTGACCCTGGAAGAAGAGCTCGGACTGCAGGTAGATCTGACCATCGGTAATGGAAATGACGTTGGTCGGAATGTAGGCCGAGACATCGCCGTCCTGGGTCTCGATGATCGGCAGGGCCGTCATGGAGCCGTAACCGTTCTTCTTGGACATCTTGACGGCACGCTCGAGCAGACGAGAGTGCAGGTAGAAGATGTCGCCAGGATAGGCCTCGCGTCCGGGCGGACGATGCAGCGTCAGCGACATCTGACGGTAGGCCACAGCCTGCTTGGACAGGTCGTCGTAGATGACGAGCACGTGACCGCCGGGGTTGGTCTCGTTGGCGGGCTTACCATCCTCGCCGTTGTACATAAAGAATTCGCCGATAGCGGCACCGGCCATAGGCGCGATGTACTGCATAGGGGCGGAATCGGCAGCGGTGGCCGAAACGATGATGGTGTAGTCGAGCGCACCGTGCTGAGCGAGGGTCTCGCGGATGTTGGCAACCGTGGAGGCCTTCTGGCCGATGGCGACATAGATGCAGACCATGCCCTTGCCGCTCTGATTGAGGATAGCGTCGATGGCAATGGCGGTCTTACCGGTCTTTCGGTCGCCGATGATGAGCTCACGCTGACCACGGCCGATAGGCACCATGGAGTCGATAGCCAACAGGCCGGTCTGAACCGGCTCGCACACCGGGGTACGGTCGATGACACCGGGGGCCTTGAACTCGATGGGACGACGGTGCGTGGCGACGATGTCACCCAGGCCGTCGATAGGCTGGCCGAGCGGATTGACGACGCGGCCAAGCATAGCACGGCTCACAGGGATATCCATAATGCGGCCAGTGGTGCGGCACTCGTCGCCTTCCTTGATGGAGTCGACGGCACCAAACAGAACGGCGCCGACCTCGTCACGGTCAAGGTTTTGGGCAAGGCCGAAGACGGTCTCACCGGTATCGGAGCTCTTGAACTCCAGAAGCTCGCCTGCCATGGCGCTCTTGAGGCCGGAGACGCGCGCGATGCCGTCGCCTACCTCGTCGACCGTTGAAACCTCATGCGTATCGACCGTCGCGGAGAGACTCGTGAGCTGCTCCTGCAGTTTCTTGGCGATATCCTGGGCATTGAGGGTTTCGGACATTAGGCTTCACCTCCGTACGAATTAGCAGAGTTTGCGAGGGTCTCCTGCGCGATGCGCAGCTGCGTCTTGACGGAAATGTCACGACGCTCGCCGCGGGCCTCGAGCACCAGGCCGCCCACGATAGACGGGTCGACCTGCTCGATAAGGAATACCTTGCGGCCGAAGTCCTGCTCGCATTTCTTAGTGATGGTTTGACGCAGCTCGTCGTCGAGCGGGATCGCCGTGGTGACGGTCACGCCCACTACATCCTCGTCTTCCTCGGCAACATACTTAAAGGCAGCTGCCACCTTGGGAAGAAGGTCGAGCTGGTCGCGCTTGGACATGGTGTCGAGCACGGCGATGATCTCGGGGCTGGCAGAAGCCAAGCGCTCGATCATCTCGAGGTCCTCGAACACATGGTTCTCGGCCTTGGCGGCTTCCAGAAGGGAGCGCGCATAGGTCTCGAGCACCTTGTCCTGATAGCGGCTAGTCGGCATTCAGGCTACCTGCTTCCTGGATGTAGCGCTCGATGAGCTTCTTCTGCTCGGCCTCGTCCTCGAGTGCCTCGCCCACGATCTTGGTGGCGACGGCAACGGACAGGTCGGCGATGGAGCTCGCGGCACCGGCGTAGATGGACTTGCGCTCGTCCTCGACAGTCGTATGGGCCTTGGCGATGATCTCCTCTGCCTCCTTGTGAGCAGCCTCGATGATACGGGCGCGCTCGGACTCGGCGTCCTTACGGGCCTCGAGAACGATGTCGGCAGCCTGACGACGGGCGTCGGTGACGATCGAGTCGGACTCAGCACGCTTGGCGATAGCCTCCTGCTTGGTCTTCTCGGCCTCGTCGAGGCTCTCCTCGATCTTCTTGCCGCGCTCCTCCATGGTTTTCATGATGCCCGGCAGGGCGACCTTGGCCAGCACGATCCAGATAATCAGGAAGGCGATAAGCGCCGGGATGAACTCCGCCATCTTAGGGATGAGGATGTCCGCACCGGCAGCGCCGTCCTCGGCGAACGCGGAAACCGGCATGAGCAGCGCGGCCGCGGACGCGGAGAGTGCGATCGCGCTCTTCTGGGATGAAAGATTCATACTTGACGCTCCGTGCTATTTAACGATCAGCGCGACAACGAAGCCGATCAGAGCCAGAGCCTCGCCGAAGGCGGAGCCCATGATGAAGACGGTGAACACGCGGCCCTGGACCTCAGGCTGACGGGCCATAGCACCCGTAGCACCCAGAGCAGACAGGCCGATAGCAAGACCAGCGCCGATAACACCGAGACCGTAACCGATAACTCCCACGATTCCTCCTTTGTCGTGCGTGTCTTATTTCACGCAGGATAACCTTTTTATAACTGCCGGGCTCCATGGGTACGGGCACCGGCGGTTTAACGAATTGCCTTACCTTTAAGACGCGAACGGAAGACTACTCCTCCTCCGCGACCTCCTCTGCCTCAGAGACATACACGGCGGTAAGGACTGTGAAGACGTAAGCCTGGATGGCGCCGACCACAAGCTCGATCGCATAGATCAGGATGAGGATAGCAAGCCAGGCCAGCGAAGGCAGGGCACCGACGGCGTGGGCCGCGGAAACCTGCTGAAGCAGCGGCTGCATGAACATGCTCGCCATGATGGCGAACGAGCCCATGACCACGTGTCCTGCGAACATGTTGCAGAACAGACGGACGGCGAGTGTGATGAGGCGCAGGAAGGTCGAGAAAAGCTCGACGACCCACACAAGCACGTTCATCGGGAAGCTCACGCCCTGCGGGGCGAGGCTCTTGATGTAGCCGATCACGCCGTGAGCCTTGCATCCGTAGTAGATGAAGTACACGAAGGCGAAGATGGCGAGCGCGGCGGTGGAGCCGATTGCGCCGGTGCCGGGCTTCATTCCCGGGATCAGGCCGATCATGTTATTGATCAGAATGAACAGGAAAAGCGAGCACAGGAACGGGAAGTGCTTCTTCCAGTTCTCACCCACGACGCCCTTGCCGATATCGTTCTCGACGTACTCGATGATGTACTCGAAACCGTTGACGAAGAAGCCCTTGGGAACTAGGGTCTGCTTCTTCTTGAACACGGCCAGGACGATCAGGAGCACGATCGTGGAGACGATCAGCCAAAACGAGTACTGCGTGATGCCGCAGCTCAGATTGCCCACGACGGGGGTGGAGCTGAACTCGCTAACCAGATGATTAATCTCATCAGGCAGCTTTTCAAAAATTTCCACGACTTACCTTTCGACCTCATGAGGATCTCGCAGCGCCTTGGCGACGCGAACCGTGCAGGCGGCCATAAAGGCCACGAAGCCGATCGCCTCGCCCAGGAGGAACATGCGAAATGCCTCTCCGAACAACACAAACACAACCAAGGTAAAGACGAGCAGGGCGATTGCCGAGACCGCCAGACTCACCATGCCCTTGAGCATGTCCGCATTCTGCTTATCGTCAAGAACCGGCTTGAGCGTAAAAACAAAGGGAAGAAAGGCGACCGCGCCCGCGATGACGCCTGCAACGATAGCGAGCAGATCGGCTATCTGAAACACTGGCGTCCTCACTTTCCTTCTTTAACGCTTCCCAGAACAGTTCCCGCCAAACATTGGTGACTATTTTACGAGCCAATCGCTAAAGTACAACCGAAAAAGCATCGGTTAATACTCACCTGTTCGTTTTCTTAAGACCTTCTTTATGTCGCAGGTAGGTAATACGTTTTTCTCGAACCCCTCTGGGCTAAACGTCCGTTAACAGGAGTGCGCGTGGACGTCTTTTGCTCGCCCGCGCGCACCATTTCTTCGTATTTGTGACCGTAGCCGACAAGGCCCGACGACTAGAGCGTGCCGTAGATGCGGTCGCCGGCGTCGCCCAGGCCGGGAACGATGTAGGCTGCCTCGTTGAGATGATCGTCGATGGCGCACGTATAAATATGTACGCCGGAGTCCTTTTCGGTCAGCGACTTGAGACCCTCGGGCGCGGCGACGATGCACAGCATGCGGATGTCCTTGACACCGCGCTCGCGCAGGTAGCTGATGGCCATCTCGGCCGAACCGCCCGTGGCGAGCATGGGGTCGACGACCAGGCAGGTGCGCTGGTCGATATCCTTGGGCATCTTGCAGTAATACTCGTGCGGCTCGTGGGTAACCTCGTCGCGCTCCATGCCGATGTGGCCCACGCGAGCGGAGGGCACCAGGTCGAGGATGCCGTCGACCATGCCAAGGCCCGCACGCAGGATGGGCACGATGGCGAGTTTCTTGCCGGCGAGTTGTTTGAACGTGGCGGTAGTGATGGGGGTCTCGACCTCGACGTCTTCCATAGGCAGGTCGCGCATGGCCTCGTAGCCGTCAAAAAGCGCGAGTTCGCGCACGAGCTGGCGGAACTGGTTGGTGCCGGTGTTTTTGTCGCGCAGGATCGACAGCTTGTGCTGGACGAGCGGGTGATCGACAAGCGTCACACGGGACGCGTC
Organism: Collinsella sp. OM07-12; assembly: GCF_003438275.1. Classification (NCBI taxonomy): domain Bacteria; kingdom Bacillati; phylum Actinomycetota; class Coriobacteriia; order Coriobacteriales; family Coriobacteriaceae; genus Collinsella; species Collinsella sp. OM07-12. The sequence continues at coordinate 21,871 of NZ_QSTQ01000025.1, read as the reverse complement.
GTAGGTGACGGTCATGGGTTGATTGCCCCTTTCGTTGCGGCCGCAAAACGGCCTTGCTGACAAGGCGCGCAGCAATGTTGCCGCCGAACGCCATGCATTAGTTTAGCGGTTTATTGTATCGAGCAGCTCATCGCAGCCCTACTGTGCGGTACTGAGCGAGCGCTTGACTGCATCACGCCAGCCCGCAAGGTTTTGCTCGCGGCGCTCGGCAGACATGTGGGGAAGGAAGGTCCTAACGATCTGGGCATTTTGCTCCAGCTCTTCTAGGTCTTCCCAATAGCCGACGGCAAGACCCGCCAAGTACGCGGCACCGATTGCCGTGGTCTCCACCGTCTCGCATTGCAGCACGGGGATATCCAGCAGGTCGGCCTGGAATTGCATGATGAACTCGTTGCGCGAGGCACCGCCATCGACAGACAGGCACTCGATCGAAAGCCCCACGTCCTGCTCCATGGCGCGCAGCACGTCGTAGCTCTGATATGCCATGGATTCGCAGGCGGCACGTACGATGGTCGCACGGCTCGAGGCGCCGGTCAGACCGCACACGATACCGCGGGCATGCGGGTCCCACCAGGGAGCACCCAAACCCGCAAAGGCGGGAACGAAGTAGCAGCCCTCGTTGTCGTTAATCGAAGCGGCGAGTTGTGCCGACTCGCTCACGCTCGAGATGATGCCCATGTTGTTGCGAAGCCAGTTCATGGTGGAGCCGGCAGCGAAGATGGAGCCCTCGAGTGCATAGCTGATCTTCCCGTTCGCAGCGATACCGATGGTGGAGACCAGGCCGTTCTTGGATTCGACGATCTCGTCGCCGGTGTTCATGAGCATAAAGCAACCCGTGCCATAGGTGTTTTTGGTCTGGCCGGGACGGAAACAGCAGTGACCGAACAGCGACGCCTGCTGGTCGCCCGCCACGCCCATGATGGGCGGCGTGTTGGTCATGATGTCGCTCGCGACGCGGCCGTAGTCGCCCGAGCTCCAGCGAACCTCGGGCATCATGGAACGTGGAACGTCAAAGAGCGCCAGCAGGTCGTCGTCCCAATCGAGCGTATGGATATTAAAGAGCGCCGTGCGGCTGGCATTGGTGTAGTCGGTGGCAAAGATCTGGCCGCCGGTGAGGTTGTAGATGAGCCAGGTGTCGATGGTGCCAAACATGAGGTCGCCCGCCGCCGCGCTCTCGCGTGCGCCGTCGACGTTGTCGAGAATCCACTGCACCTTGGAGGCCGAGAAATAAGGGTCGAGCGTGAGTCCCGTGCGGGAGCGCACCAACTCCTCGCAACCCTGTTCAACCAACGCGTCGATTGCCGGCGCGGTACGGCGGCACTGCCATACGATGGCGTTATAGATCGGCTGACCGCTCACGCGGTCCCAGACCACCGTGGTCTCGCGCTGGTTGGAGATGCCGATGGCGGCAATGCGGTCGGAGTGGATACCGCTCTTAAACTGGACTTCCATCATGACGGCGATTTGACTGGCGAGGACCGCCATGGGGTCTTGCTCTACCCAACCGGGACGCGGAAAACTGGTTTTGACGCTGCGACGCGCCTGCGCGACGATGCATCCGTACTCGTCGACGATGGTCGCAAGTACCGAGGTGGTGCCGCAGTCGAGCGCCATGATGTAGGAACCGCCAAAGTTAAACGAAGCATCTTCCATGCCCAGGCTGCCCAGATTCAACGACATCGCTTACACCTTTCTATTGCATCGGGTCGGACAGGACCCGTTCGATCTCTGATGCGGGAAGTGCGCCTTGGCGCAGGATCTGGAGCCCGCCGTGCTGGAACGACACGATGGTCGAGGCGTCGCGACACGGGGTCTCACCGGCGTCGACGGCAACATCGACCCCCTCCAGGATGCGACCCTCGACGGCGGCAAAGCTTGCCGGCGAGGGCGCGCCGTGCGTATTGGCGCTCGTGCAGGCAAGGGGACTGCCGCAGGCGCGGATGAGCGCCTGGACCACGGGAGAGGCCGAAGCGCGCAGGGCCACGGTGTCGTCGGCAGCGCGCATAAAGGTCGGCACGCAGGGGGCTGCCTTAATCACGATAGTCAGGGCTCCCGGCCAGCATCGTCGCGCGAGTACGCGGGCATCTTCCGGGATATCCACGCCATAGCGGTCGAGCGCTTCGACGCCATCGACCAGCCAAGCGACGGTTTGCGTGAGTTCACGTTGCTTGAGAGTGAAGATGCGGCGGTAGCCGGTACCGAGCGCAGGGACCGCGGCGCCATTGACGGTGGCTTGCGGGTCGTATGACCACGACGGGAACTCGCTTGTATCTTGGGGGACGGCATCGGAGAAGGCTTTAACTGCCACGGCGACACCGTAGACAGTCTCGGTCGGGATCAAGGCCAGGCCGCCGCGGCCGAGCACCTCGGCAGTGCGCTCGACGGCAAGCCGATGCGGCTCGCGCGCTCCCTCGTATACCCGATAGACCGTCTGCATGTGTATGCCAGCCCCTTACGCTCTGGTGCAAGTTTGTTTACTGTGGGGCATTCTCGCACGAAACGTTCAACCTATTTGTCCAGAGCGCATGTTGGTTTGGTGAGCGGCTCTAGTAGTCGGTGAAAGTGAGGGGGTTATTGGACTGCGACGAACTTCTTTGGCCTGCCGGCGTGGCGTTCTTGGGCGGCGTAGCGCTCGATGCTGTCTATCGTTATCATCCGACGGCCGTCGACGAGTTCAACATCGAGCTTTCCGGCTTTGACCAGCGCGGTGATCCGCGGAGCGGAGACTTTGAGGTCCAGCGCTGCGTCTTTAAATGTTCGGCACGCCGCTTCCCGAGCGTCCTCGTGGTCGATTTCGACTGAAAGGGCCACGACCTCGGCCGAGCGTTCGTACCCTGCCGGAGTCAAACCGTTGTTGAGGTCGTCGGCTAAAAACGCCATCAGCGCCTCGGTGGCATGGGCAATCGCTTCTTCGCGCGTATCGCCATCGGCAAAGGCGCCGGGAATCTGCGGGAAGCTGGCACAGTAACCGTCGTCTTCTTTTATGAGAACGCAATCATAGGTAAATCGATGCCTCATTTTGCCTCCAACTACCATCCAGCTTGGCGACGAATACTTGCCCACGTGCCCTTCTTTGGTCGATCACCACCAGAAGCCGTTCACGGCGACAACACGGCCACCAGAAACATACTTAGCATCACTACCGACTTGCGCGACCTTCACGAATCCATCGTGCTTGAGTAGGGCAATGATTTCCCGAAAGGTAGGAGGTTGCATGGGCCGACCTCTTTCTGCCGTCCTAATTATAAACTACTTTATAATTTTTGCTAACCAGTTAATAAATATTACTGGCGCTGTTTGGGCTCGGTGACGATGGCCCGAACGATGCGGGGGCGATCGGTGAGATCGCGGACGACGCGCACATCCGAAAGGCCCGCCTGGCGGCAGAGTTCGGCGGCGGCGTCGAGGGCACCCTCGTAGAGCTCGCAGGCAAAGAGTCCGCCGGCACGCAGCATATAGGGTGCCGCATTGAGCAGGCGGCGGAAAATGTCCAGGCCATCGGCACCGCCCTCGAGCGCTAAATCGGGCTCGAAGTCCTTGACCTCGTGCGGCAGCGAGCGCATAACGTCGGTCGGGATGTAAGGCGGGTTGGAGACGAGCACGTCGAAGGTGCCCCACTCGTCGTGGGGAATGGAGCTCACCAGGTTGGTGAGGCTGAAGGCAACCTCATCTGCCGTGAGGCCGAGCGCGTCGCGGTTTTTGGTGGCCAGATCAATGGCACGCGGCTCGATATCGGTAGCGTTGCAGGTAACGTGGCCGCGGCGCTCCCAAGCAAGGGAGAGCGAGATGCAGCCCGTGCCGCAGCCGACCTCGAGAACGCGAGCAGTGCGGGGCTCGGCTGGGGCAGGCGCGGCGGCATCCTGAGCTGAAGCCGTCTCCTGGTCGGCACCCTCGATGGCGATGCCGTATTCGTCGAGCTCGGGCTCAGCAGCTTCCGCAGTCTCGGCTTCCGCTGCCTGCGCGGCGGCTTCCTCGGCCTCGCGGTCGGCCAGTTCCTCGGCATAGGCACGGCTACCCAGCACGTCGCTGCCTAGCGCCGCCTCATCGGCAGCCGTAAGGTTAGCGGCACGGCGCTCGGCGGTCGCGCGTTCGTCTGCCAACGCGGCCTCGGCTTTGCGGGCCTGCTCGACCTCATCGTTCCAAGGCAGCTCAACACGCTGACGGGCAGCAGCCTCGGGGCTCAGCACCTCGGCATCCAGATAATTGAGGACTTCCTCGACGAGCATCTCGGTCTCGGGGCGCGGAATGAGCACACCGGGGGCGCACGCGACGTCGATCATGCGAAACTGCGTGCTGCCCGTGATGTATTGCAGCGGCTCGCCCTTAGCGCGGCGGACAACGGCCGCGTGCATGGTCTCGAGCTGGGCCGCGTTAAGCATCTCGTCCATGCGCATATATAAGTCGATGCGTGCCAAACCCGTGGCAGCGCACAGCAGCCACTCAGCAGAAAGACGGGGGTGCTCCTCGCCACGCTCGGCTAGGTACTCCTTGGTCCACTCAAGACAACGCTTGATGGTCCAGATCTCGTTTGCCATGGGGCCCTCCCCTCTTAAGCGCCGGGCGGCGCGCGAATGTCGGAGCAGATTGTACGCGAGGCAAGCGTTTGGCAAGGGACGATTGAAGGCGATTATCGACAATCAGCCCAGATTTTTACTTGGAACCTGCCCGAAGTGTTCATTCGTCGACGTCTAAATCTGCATCCGTCAAGATTTTGGCAAGGTTGCCCCAAAACTGACCAATATCTAACCAAGAACTTGCCAAATCACTTGACGCGCGACGCATCAAAAAATGCACTGAAGCTTCTTGGACGATTTTTTGAGCAATATTTTCAATAACAGATGAACGCCGCAATTTCTTTGAGCAGGTAGCTGGCTTAATGGCCATCAAAGCCGATTGAATAACATCTCAAAGCAATGTGCCCAACCCAGTCATTGGGGACGTTCTTAAACGACTAGCTATCGGGGACGGTCCTTCGCAGCCAGCCGCGAAGGACCGTCCCCATCTGCCGGCCTTTAGGGACAGTCCCCAACTGCCGGCACAAAAGGAGCGTCCCCAACTGCCAGGTGCCGCAAGAATGTCCCTTTTGACTAGTCATTTAAGAACGTCCCCAATGACTACCTTGGAAACCCCGCAGGTTGAGCATACCGCATCCGGAGCAAGGCAACGCTGCAGGTAGAGGACGGACAGCGAGCGACGTCCAGGGCGAACAAGTTGGCATGAAAAAGGCAAGGCATAGACCTTCTGGTCATGCCTTGCCTTTTGAATGACAAATTGTCGCCCTGGGCGGCGCGCAGCGTCGGCTGGTCCGCCGTTCGGTAGAACGGCGGAACCTACACAGCTTGTGCCAGCTTCTCGGCTCGCTCGGCGGCGGCGAGCGCCTCGATGACGGTGCCGAGTTGATCGCCCAGAAGGACGCCGTTGTAGGTGGAGTTGAAACCGATGCGGTGATCGGTCACGCGGTCCTGGGGCTGGTTGTAGGTACGGATCTTCTCGGAACGGTTGCCGTGGCCGATCTGGCTCTGGCGCTCGGCACCGAGCTCTGCCTGCTGCTTCTCGAGCTCCATCTCGTACAGACGGGCACGTAGCATCTGCATGCAGACCTCGCGGTTCTGGATCTGGGAACGCTGCTCCTGCGACTGCACCACGGTGTTGGTGGGCAGGTGGGTGATGCGCACGGCGGAGTAGGTAGTGTTAACGCACTGACCGCCAGGGCCGGAGGCGCAGTAGGTGTCGATGCGCAGGTCGGACTGGTTGATCTGAACGTCGATCTCCTCGGCCTCGGGAAGCACGGCGACGGTCGCCGTGGAGGTCTGGATACGGCCCTGGGACTCGGTCTTGGGAACGCGCTGGACGCGGTGCACGCCGGATTCGAACTTCATGACGGAGTAGACGCGGTCGCCCTCGACCTTGAACTCAATGGACTTAAAGCCGCCGGCCTCGCTGGGACTAGAGTCGAGCACGGTGGTCTTCCAGCCGCGCGACTCGCAAAAGCGCTGGTACATCTTGTACAGGTCGCCGGCGAAGATGGCGGCCTCGTCGCCACCGGCGGCGGAGCGGATTTCGACGATGGTGTTCTTGTCGTCGTTGGGGTCGCTCGGGATGAGCATGTACTTGATGTCTTCCTCGAGCTGGGGAAGCTTCTCCTCGTTCTCGGAGATGTCCATCTGGAGCATCTCCTTCTCGTCCGCGTCGGTCGTGTCGCGGAGCATCTCCTTGGCGGCCTCGATGTCATCGAGCGCACCGATGTACTCGCGCGAGGCGGCGATGAGGTCGGACTGGTGCGCGTACTCCTTGTTGAGACGCGTGAACTCCTTAATATCGGAGGCGACGGCCGGGTCGGAGAGCTTCTTCTCGAGCTCCTCGTAGGCCTTGATAATCTTTTCGAGCTTGTCGCGCATGGCGGGACTCCTTTATATGCGTGAAGGTGAAAATCGGCAGAATTGATGGGACGCGGGGCGCCGCTGCGGGGGTAAACCCGGCTAGAACATGTCGATCTTCAGATACATGCGCATCCCTTCGCGTATGGGGTACATAGTTGCGGTCTAACCCATACATGATAGCGTGCGCAGGCAAACCTGCATATAACCCGCACGGAATGAGCGGACGAAGCCGTTGGGGACGTTCCTTTACGACTAGTCGTTTAAGAACGTCCAACGGCTAACAAAGGGACTGTCGCTTTGTCGAATTCTAGAGCGTTTGGAGCAGGGAGATGAGAAAACGGATGCCCTGGAGGTAGGCTCGGTGGGTGATGCGCTCGTTGGTGCCGTGGACGCCGCGGTCGCACTCGTCATCGTCGACCACAAAGGCCGAGAAGCGAATGCACTCAGGGCAAATGCGCTGGTAGTTGGCAGCGTCGGTCGCGCCAATCACGGTCGAGGGCACAATTGCCACTGGCTCGAATGATCCGTTTTCCTCCGTCCCCTTTGGATCACGGAAATAGCGGGCGGCGATGGAGCGAACCGCCTCGAGGCCGGGACCACCGATGCGCGGGGACGGCGAGGGCTCGGAGCTGCCGGGGCCAAGTTCGACCTCCACGCGCTCGGCAAGACCCGCCGTGGCAACGGCGTCGCGGCAACGGGCAACGACATCGGCCACGCACGTGCCCTCGAGCATGCGGAAGTTAATGTTTGCCCACATATCCTGCGGCATCACGTTAGCACCGGTGCTACCGCCCTCAATTTGGGTCGGTGCACAAGTGGTGGTCACGAGCGGATAGAGCTTCTTGCTGGCGAGGCACTCGCGCACGATGGCGTCCTTGTTGGCGGCAATTTCATCGGCCGTGTAGAGCCCCAACTCGACGAGCTGGGCGGCAAGCAAGTCGGTCACACGCGTCGGCCATTCGATATCGCAAATTGCGGCGATGGCGCGGCTCAGCACCTCGAGTGACGTGCCGCCGTAGGGGTTGGAAGAATGCCCACCCGCGCTCTTTGTCTTGAGAACAATGTCGGCATAACCTTTCTCAGCCAGGTCGGCGTGCATGAGCCAACCCTCGCCCGCGCTGTACTCGGCAGCCGGAGCGATGCGGTAATCGCCCTCATCGATCAGGTACTCAAGCTCAATGCCGCGCTCCTCGAGCACGCGACCGATCGCCCCCGCGCCGCACTGCGTAGTTTCCTCGTCCTGGCCAAAGGCCAGGAGCAGCGTGCGCTCGTGCTCCCAGCCGTGCGCCAGCGCATACTCAACCGCCTCGAGAATGCCTGCGACCTGGTCCTTCATGTCGACAGCGCCGCGACCCCAGATGTAGGTATCGTCCACGTGCCCGCTAAAGGGGGCGTGCGTCCAGTCGGCCTCGGTACCCGGCACCACGGGGACCACGTCCATGTGGCCCATGAACATAACGGGCTTGAGAGCGGGGTCGGAGCCGGCAAGCGTCACCAACAGCGAATGGCCGATGAGCTCGACCTCGCCCGCCGCAAACACGCGCGGCCAGGCCTGCTGCATATAGGCGCGCAGGTCGTCGAAGGGCTGTCAGTCCACCGCCTCGGCATCCATGCTCGAGATGGTCGGAAACGACAGCACGCGACCCAAGCGCTCGCTCGCGCCAGCTTCGTCCAAATCGGCAAAATCATCCTCATGCGCAAAGAAGCGCCAAACCTCGGCCATGACATCCTTTCGATTGTGATGACGAGGGCCGCCCCACCGGAGCGGCCCTGCCACATAAGCGTTTGCGATCGGTTATTTGTCCTCAAGATAGCGCGAGAGGAACTCGCGGGTGCGCTGGTGTTTGGGGTTGCCGAAGAGCTCGGCCGGTGCCGCATCCTCGAGCACCACGCCCTGGTCCATAAAGACCACGCGGTCGGACACCGTGCGGGCAAAGGCCATCTCGTGCGTGACGACGACCATGGTCATGCCGTCGGCAGCGAGCTTGCGCATGACCTCGAGCACCTCTCCCACGATCTCGGGGTCGAGTGCGGAGGTCGGCTCGTCGAACAGCATGATCTGCGGATTCATGCACAGGGCACGGGCGATGGCCACGCGCTGTTTTTGACCACCGGACAGGCGGCCCACGGCGGCGTGCGCGAACTTTTCGAGCCCCACGCTCGCCAGATGCTCCATCGCGACTTTCTCGGCCTCGGTCTTGCTCATCTTTTTGAGCGTGACGGGCGCGAGCGTGCAGTTGTCGAGCACATCCATGTTGTTGAAAAGGTTAAAGCCCTGGAACACCATGCCGATGTCCTCGCGAAGCTTGTTGATGTTGCAGCGCTCGGCCGTGAGGTCCTGGCCATGGAACCAGATATGGCCCGCGTCCGGGGTCTCGAGCAGGTTGAAGCAGCGCAGGAAGGTCGACTTACCCGAACCCGAGGCGCCGATGATGGTGACGACCTCGCCGGGATTAACGGACAGGTCGATGCCCTTGAGCACCTCGAGTGAGCCGAAGCTCTTGCGCAGGCCCTCGACGCGGATAAGCGGCTCATTTGTCTGTGCGGCGGCCGCAACGCCGGTAGTGGCGGTATCTGCCATGATGATTCTCCTCGTCTTGAGCCTAGTTGGAGCTGGGCAGCGTTGCCGGGGCCTCGGCGCCGAGCTTTTTGCCAAAGGCCTCGAGCAGGCGGCTCGCCACGAGCGTCAGGATCAGGTAGACCACAAGCGCCACGCAGTAGACCTCCATCTGGCGGTAGTACACGCCGGCGACGGTAGTGGTGGCGTACATGAGGTCGAACACGCCGATGACCGAGAGCACCGACGAGTCCTTGATGTTGATGATGAGCTCGTTGGTGAGCGCCGGGATCGCGTTTTTAATGCCCTGGGGAAACACAACTTTGCGCATGGCCTGCCACTGCGACAGACCCAGCGAGCGCGCCGCCTCGGCCTGACCGGGATCGATCGACTCGATGCCGCCGCGCAGGACCTCCATCATATAGGCGGTGGAGTTGAGCGAGATGGTGACGAGGCCGGCGGTGAAGGTACTCCAGATCTGGTTGGCCTGGGCAGTCTCGAAGCCCATGCCGCGCAAAACGGTGAAGCCCGCGTAATAGATGAGCAGGCCCTGGACCATCATGGGCGTGCCGCGCACGATGGTGGAGTAGACGGTCGTAAAGCCGCGGCCGATGCTCTTAAAGAAGCGCACCAGGTCGTTATCCACGCGATCGAACGTCTGAATACGCAGGAACACAAAGAGCAGTGCCAGGAAAAAGGCGATGGCGGTGCCGAAGGTGGCAAGCGCGATGGTGATCTCGATACCGCGGATAAAGAAGTCGCCGCTCTTGTAGGTCATGTAGACCAAGCTCGACAAAAAGTCGCTGGGGTTGGAATCCGAGACAATGCTCACCTGCACCAGGTCGATAAACGACATGACGCAGCGGTCGATAAAGAAAACTGCCGCGATGGCGACCACGACGTAGCTGCCCAGGCGTGCGCCACGACGGCAGCGCTCGGATGCGAACGGCGACTTTTCGCGATAGTCGTTCCAGTGCATGAGCTTGGTGACCAGCGCCGCCGCCGACACGACGAGCCAGGCCCAAAGGATTGCCCAGAGGCAGTCTTGGAACACGCCCGTAGGCGCCAAGAAACTCATCGGCGTGGGGTTGCGCTGGCTAAACGCCAGGCCGAGCGCCGCGATGACGCTCGTGCCCAGGTATACATAACGGTGGTCGGCCTTAATTAAAGAGGCCAGACGATTAACGGTTTTCATGCTGCCTCTCTATGCCGGCTGACGGTCGAGGCACGCGTCCCACATCTGGTCGCGTTCCTCTTGGCTGACGCCCTTGAGCGTCTTATTGATAAGTTTGAGCAGCTTGTCCGAGCCCTTGCGGCAGCCGACGTTTGCCGCGACCTCCTGCTTAAAGCCCTCGCCCTCGGCAAAATGAATGGGGACAATGCCCGGGTTTTGGGCCATATAGCCCTTCTCGTTCTCGGTGTTGTAGGTCACGGCGTCGCAGGTGCCCTGTAGCAGGTTCGAAAACACCGTGGGCACCGAATCGACCGGATTCTTGTGGACGACGCCCGGGATCTCGTCGATGACGGTATCGAGCATCGTGTCCTTTTGGCCGAGCACCGTGGCGCCACTAAAGTCGCTGAGCTTGGTCGCATTTTGGTAGGGCGAGCCCTCTTTTACGAACAGGCCAAAGTAGCCAATGAAGTACGGGTCGGAAAAGCCGACGGACTCCTCGCGCTCGGGCGTGGCGCTCATGCCGGCGATGATGAGGTCGATCTGGCCGTTGTTGAGCGAATCGATGAGACCCGAGAAGCTCTGTTTGACGGCAACGGGCTCGCCGCCAAGGGCCTTGCAGAGGATCTTTGCGATCTGAACATCGTAGCCATCGGCGTAAGCGCCTTGCACGTTGTCGATGGGGATGGTGTACTCGCTGGCCTCGGAGACCTGCCAGTTGTACGGGGCGTAGGCCGCCTCCATGCCAATGCGGATCTTGTCCTTGCCGATCACGGAATCGGCAGGTCATCGCGGCCGCCGCCCAGAGCGAACAAGTTGGCATGAAAAAGGCAAGGCGTAGACCTTCTGGTCATGCCTTGCCTTTTGAATGACAAATTGTTCGCTCTGGGTGGCGCGCAGCGTCGACCGGCCCGCCGTTCGCTAGAACGGCGGAACCTCTAGAGCAGGGTAACGCTAAAGGAGCGCTCGTCGGTGGCGCCGGGGGCCAAGACGATGGTGTTGACCTTGTGCTCAAAGACGTCGTCCTCGGTGTCCATGGTGGTGTGACCGGTCCAAGGCTCAAGCGCCACAAACGGGGCGTCGTTGGCGGCAGACCACACGCCGATGTACTTAAAGCCCTCAAAGTCGATCTTGACGCCGTGACCCGACTTGCAACCGCGCAGCGTGAGCGTGGAGCCCGGGGTATCGGTGAACATGATGGCGTCGTTATCGAAGCTGCGGTGCGTGATGGGCAGCACGTCCGAGTTATCGGGGGCCTTGTAGCTGCCCTCGAACGTCATAAGGCCATCGGGCGTGATGACGGGGGCCTCGTTAGTCCAGGCCTCGGTAAACGCCAGCTCGTAATCCTCGAACGCCTCGTCCTCGGCACCGGGGGCGGGCACGTTAAATGCGGGGTGGCCGCCCACCGAGAACGGCAGGTCCACGTCGCCGGTGTTGGTGACGGCAAAGGTCTGCGTGAGGGTGGCGTCGCCGGTCAGGGCATAGGTCATGTTGAGCTTAAAGTGGAACGGGAACGCCTTGAGCGACTCGGGCGTGTCGGTAATCTCGTAGGTGACAGACGAGCCATCCTCAGAGACCTCGACCAGCTTGTGCTCGACAATGCGCGCGAGTCCGTGGCGCGGCATCTCGCAGGTGCCGGCCGCAGACGTTGCCGTGTTGTTGCGCAGCGAGCCCACAATGGGGAACAGGATGGGCGCATGCTTGCCCCAAAAGGCGGGGTCGCCCTGCCACAGATACTCGTTGCCGTCGAGAGCAAGGCTCGTGAGCTGGGCTCCCATGGAATCGATGGCCGCGGTGAGGCCGCCGCGCTTGATGGTAGTGACGGTGGACATGCTACTTCCTCCAAAAATAAACAATAGTGTCGAGGGCTATTGTCCCACTCTTGGCGGCGGGACGGGACGGCAGGCGATTATTGAGTAGCCATAGCGGAATGAGCGGCAAACGCCTACTGGGTATCCACGTAAAGGTCGAACCCGCCCTGCGGCGTGGTGTCGACCGTATCGGGCGCCTGCGAGTTAAAGCTCACGGGAACCATGCGCTTTGAGGCGCGGAAACGCGTACCGTCGGTGGCGACGGGCGGCTCATCGACCGTGAGCTCGTAGTCACCAGGCTTGAGCTCGATACCGTCACCTTCGGAATTGACGTATTGGTACTCGTCGACCGCTTGCCCCTTGAGCGTGCGACCCACAATATGGACGAGCATCTGGCTGTCGCCGCGCGCAGTGTCCCACGTCGCGCCGTCCTTGACCTCGACCGACACATGTACCGAGCGCGTGCGGCCGAGCGATTGCTCGACAGACATCTCGACCTTGGCGGCGTCTCTTCGCTGTTGTTCAACATGACTCCAAACGCTACCAATTACCGAGCATGCGATAACGCCGGCCATAAAGGCGATAAGGATGGGGCCGAGCGGCGAGCGACGTCCCGCATCTTCCTCGTGAGACAGATTGGGGCGACGTGTGGGCGCGAGCGCCTGGGCACCCTGCGAGGGCACGTCGAGAATGCTGAAGGATGCCGTGCTGTCGGGGTCGATGGTGTGGCGCGGCTGCGGGGTCTTTGCCGGCGAGATCGACATGTCGGCTGGCTCGCCGAGCGTGGCCGTAGCATCGGCTTTGGCCTCGTCTGCCTCGGCCTGGGCCCAAGCTTGTTCGAAGGTCAGGGGATCGACAGGGCCGAGGGCGGCGTCCGAGTCGGCGGCGACGTCGTTGCCAGTCTCGTCCTCGTCGATCGACACGTCACGCGGCGCAGGCTCGTCCCACCCCTCGTCCGGAGCCTCACCCTCGCTGTACCACCATTCAAAGTTATCGATATCCATACGGGGCGCCCCTTAGGCCTCGCAAATAAACACTTGCTAGTTTTATACCCCCAGACGGCACGGCGGCTCCCCGGCACAGATAGGAAAACCATCACAACATTCGACGCTTTTCCTCGTTTTCGAGCTTTTCATCGAATGTTGTGACGGTTTGGGCGGCAGCCACGCCGCGAATGTGACAAAGGGACTGTCCCTTTGTCACATTCTGTTAGAGTTGCAGGGATTGAATCCCGCTTATTCATGCGACATTGGAGTGACAACCTTGATCGCCGCAACCACGCCTAAAAGCAAGTCAACCGCCGCCGCGCTCTCCCCTGCGCGCACCAAGCTCTGTCTGGCGTTACTCGTGTTGTTAGGCTTTTCGCTCGGCTGTTCCGAGTTCGTGGTCATCGGCATCGAAAGCGACTTGGCAACGGAACTCGGCGTATCGCTTGCCACCGCAGGCCAACTTATTAGCGTGTTCGCGCTCGTCTACGCTATCGCCACACCGGTGCTTGCGCTCAGCACGGGACGCTTCCGGCGCCACCAGCTGCTCGTGTGCTACAGCATCGTCTTTGTGCTCGGCAACCTGGTCATGGCGTTGGCGCCCAACTTCCAGGTGCTGTTTATCTCGCGCATTGTCCTGGGCTCCGTCTCGGGCGCGCTGCTCGCCGTGGGCGTGACGTACATCCCCGAGCTGCTGTCTCCGCAGCAAACTTCACTTGCCATCTCGGTGGTATATGGTGCGTTTTCCGTGGCAATGGTCTTTGTCACTTCGATCGGCAAGTTTGTGGCCGACACGCTCGATTGGCACGTGGCCATGTACGGCACGCTGACCTTTGCCGTTTTGATCTGCGGAGCGCTTGTGGCGTTTATGCCGCGCTCCGGTCAGACCGATGAGCCCGCCACCTTCCGCGAGCAGGCGGGGCTGCTACGCGAGCCGAGCATCATCACCGGCATGCTCATCTTTTTGTTTGGCGTGGGGTCGGTCTACGTTTTCTACGGCTATGTGACGCCTTATCTTGAGCAGGTGCTGGGCATGGGCACGGTCGAAGCCAGTACCACGCTTATGGCCTACGGCGTGTTCTGCCTGATCTCGAACATCCTAGGCGGATGGATCGACGCGCGTTTTGGCATGAAGGCACTGCTGGTTACGTTCGCGCTGCAGGCGGCGGCATTGTTTGGGCTGTTTGCCGCGGGCGCTGCCATGCCGCTCGCACTTGTCTTTGTCTTTAGTCTGGCAATGCTCATGTACCTGTTCTCGGTGTCGTGCATCACACACTTTATGGACGTGGCACGCAGCCGCCATCCCAAGTCGATGGTACTTGCAAGTTCGGTTGAGCCCATGGCGTTTAACGTCGGCATCTCGTTTGGCACCGCGGTAGGCGGCGCCGTTGTGAGCAGCGCTGGCATTGCGTACGTGGGTGCCGTGGGCGCCGCGTTCTCGCTTGTGGCCTGGGCGCTTACGCTGGTGACGATTAAGTTGGCTCGCTGGGAGCGTCGTCGCGGGTAGCGCAATTGCAGCCAAAAGCCGCAGCACCACCCACCATCTTTTGACCGCCCGGCGTTCGCTCCCGCAGCCATGCAACACGTCACCCAAGTCAGCATCTTTCCCGGCGCTATTTAACCACGCAAAACGCATCCTGTTAAGATTACCGCTATCGTTTTTCGCAATCTGAAAATCGGTAGAATCGCAGGTAAAGCTTTCGTAGTCTGAAGTGGTCAATCCACACGAAAGGGGTTTACCACATGGACAAGAAAGCAGTTGTAATCGCCGGGGCCGGCAGCACCCACACTCCCGGCATCATCCAGAGCCTATTGCAGAAGAAAAACGAATTGCCGCTGCGCAAACTCGCCCTGTACGACATCGACGAGAAGCGCATGCATCTCGTCTACGACATCATGAAGCAGTTCATCGAGCAGGAAGCTCCTGACATCGAAGTTGTCGTGACAACCGATCCCGAAAAGGCATTCACCGATGTCGACTTCGTCTTCGCGCAAATCCGCCAGGGTGGCCTTCAGATGCGTCGCCAGGACGAGCGCATCCCTCTCAAGTACGGTTGCGTGGGACAGGAAACCTGCGGCGCCGGCGGTTCGATCTCCTATGGTATCAGGTCCATCCCCGGCGTCTTCGACCTCGTACGCTACGCCAAGAAATACAGTCCAGACGCCTGGATCCTCAACTATTCCAACCCCGCCGCAGTTGTCGCCGAGGCCACACGTCGCGAGTTTGACAACGACCATATCCTTAACATCTGCGATATGCCCACGGCTATCTTGCTCTCGTACTCTAAGATGCTCGGACTTCCCAGCTGGCGCGATATCGACCCCATGTATTTTGGACTCAATCACTTTGGCTGGTTTACCAAAATCTACGACAAGCAGGGACGCGATCGTCTGCCGGAGCTCCGTCAGATGATTCTCGAGCACGGCATGGCCGTGAGCGACAAGCATCACAAGGACAAGGACTGGATGCACACCTGGGGTCAATACGTCAAGATTGTGAAGGACTATCCCGAGTATCTGCCCAACAGCTACCTGCAGTACTACCTGTACTCCAAAGACATGGCAGATGACATGGACCCCAACTGGACGCGCGCCGACAACGTCATCAACGGACGCGAGAAGGAGATGTTTGCCGAGCACGACAAGTACCTGGCAGATCCCGCCAATTACAAGAGCCCCGTACAGAGCTTCACGGTCTTTGGCGACTTTATCGTCGACGCAGCCGCCTCTATCGCCTACAACAAGTGCGAACGTTATCTCGTAATCGTCGAGAATAACGGTGCCATCCCCAATCTGCCCGATGACGCCATGGTCGAGGTCCCCGCCTACCTGCGCTCTTGGGGCCCTGAACCCATCAGCCAGCCTGCTATCCCCACCTTTTACAAGGGGCTTATCGAAGAGCAGAATGCCAGCGAGAAGCTCGCCGTCGACGCATATTACGAGCATTCCTACCAGAAGGCGCTCGAAGCCATCGCGATCAACAAGACCGTCCCTTCGACTACCGTCGCGCGCCAAATCCTCGACGACCTGATCGAAGCGAACGGCGATTATTGGCCGACCCTGTCCTAACTCCCCGCGCATCGAAGGAACATCATGAAAGAAAGCAAGCTCTACAGCGAGTTCCAGAGACTCGGCAAGGTGCTCATGGCGCCGGTCCTCCTCCTGCCCGTTTCCGGCATTTTGGTCGGTCTGGGCTCCGCCCTTTCCAATGCTAACCTCATCTCGCTCTGCCCGCTTTTGGGCACCGAGCCGATGGTGATCTTTAGCACACTCATCAAAGCAGCCGGCAACGTTATCAATGGTAACATCTCGGTTCTCTTTGCAATCTGCATCGCCTACGGTTACGCCAAGGCCGAGAAGGCGACCGCCGCACTCTCAGGCTTCATCGGCTATATGACCATGAACACAATCATGGGTCAGCTGCTTATCCTGCTGGGCACCATCGATCCCGCCAACCTGCAGACCGGTCAGAACGCCATCCTGGGCGTAACCACACTCGACACCGGCGTATTCGGCGGCATCATCATCGGCTTGGTAGTCGCGTGGATCCACAACCGATTCTATAAGGTGCAGCTTCCGCCGGTGCTCGGCATCTTCAACGGCACACGCTGCGTCCCCGCCCTCACCGTCGTTTTCGCGAGCCTGGTGGGCGTTGCACTCGCCTTCGTGTTCCCATTTGTGCAAACCGGCCTAAAGGCCGCCTCGACACTCATCGATTCCACCGGGGTGTTTGGCGCGTTCATCTATGGCTTCTCCGAGCGCATGCTTCTGCCCTTCGGCCTGCATCATTTCATCTACCTGCCGTTTTTCTTCACTTCTCTGGGCGGTAGCATCCAGGTTGACGGCCAGACCGTCGAAGGTGCTGTCAACATCTACAACGCCATGCTCAACACGCCCGGCATGATGTACGACATCGACATCTCAAAATACGTCATGAACGGCAAGGTGCTGTTCGCCATGTGCGGCCTGCCCGCGGCGGCACTCGCCATCTACCACTGTGCCCGTCCCGAGAATAAAAAGAAGGTCGGCTCCCTCATGATCGCCGCCGTTATCCCGGCCGCCATCATGGGCATAACCGAACCGCTCGAGTACTCCTTCCTCTTTGTAGCACCCGTACTCTATGTGGTCCACGCCCTGCTGTGCGGCATCGCGTATGTACTCGCCTACCTGGTACAGTTCAATGTGCCCGGGCCTTCCGCCTTCGGCGGACCGCTCCTCTCGTGGATCTTCAACGGCATCATGAACGCCGACAAAGGCTCCAACTGGTTCTGGCTTATTCCGCTCGGCATCGCTTACTTCGGGATCTATTACGTGCTGTTCCGCGCCTTTATCAAGAAATTTGACCTCAAAACCCCGGGCCGCGAGGATGATGACACGCAGGCAGCGGATGACACGTCGGCAATCGACTCCAAAGCACCTGTCCAGGTAAGCGAGCTCATCCCACAGATCGTGGAAGCCGTGGGCGGCGCCGATAACATCTCGGGTGTCAACGCCTGCTTCACTCGCCTGAGGCTCAGCCTCAAAGACACCGCCCTAGTCAAGGACGATAGCGTCTTCACCAAAGACCTCGGCGCCAGCGCCATCGTGCACGTTGGCGGCGGTGTTCAGATCGTTTACGGCAATAAAGCTTCTGTCTACAAAGTCGAAATGAGAGAATACTTGGGCATGGAATAAATCCGTCCCATAGCTTCACCACAATGCTCCGGAGATGGCATATCCGCTCCGGGGCATTATTGTTTGGAGTGATTTGAATGTCGATGTACGAGGTCTATTCGAACCTCAGGTCTTGTATCGAAGACGTCGAGAAGGGCGGCAGCCTTGACGCCCACATCGCGCTCTACGCCCTTTCCCATCACGACGAGGTCCCAGAGCTCTCAATAGAAGAACTCGCCCGCGCGTGCAATACATCGCCCGCGACCATCTCACGCTTCTGCAGGCGCGTAAACGGCTCGAGCTTTCGATCGTTCAAAGAGCAAGTTGACGACTTCAACGCTTGGCTCCAGCGTGAGACAACCGAGGCAAGGGCTCATAAGCAAATCGATATACCCTGGTATTTCGATATCGTAGAGACCTCTTTGCTTGAAACAAAACGCCTGCTCACTGAGGATCGACTCGAGCAGGCCGTTGACTGGCTTCTCGATGCGCAAAATGTCTACGTATACGGAAGCTCATTCTCCAATCTCGCCGCCCGCTCACTCTGCGAAAAGCTGAGCCGCGTAAACCGACTGTGCTTCTCATTTGGCTCCGTCAAGGGACAGGAGACGTCACTCTGTCTGCTCCAACCCGACGATCTAACCATCTTTGTATCGTTCTCAGGAAAGACGAGCTATATCTTCAATCTTTACGTTGAGGCCAAGCGGCGAGGTTGCCGCGTTATTTGGATATCGAGCAACATGGCATTCGATAACAACGGGGCGCGTGAGCTCTTGCTACCCGTGAGCACGGAGTCACTCAGCGAGTATTCGACCGCCTTGGTTGAGGGCATGAGCCTACAAAGCGCGGTTAACGCTCTATATATCAGCTGTGCAAATCGACTTCGGGCGCAGCGCTAGCCGCAAACATGCTAGAACTGAAAAGAACGCACCTCACCGTCGCAAGGCGTCCGAATACACGATAGGCAGTGCCAAAAGAGAGCAGCGAGCACGTCATGTACTTGCCCATTCGCCCCAAAACAGCACAGGTCGGCGCCCGATTGAAGAATCGGACGCCGACCTGTATTAATCTTGATCGTGTGGTTGAGTCGTTTACTCCATACCCAGCAGCTCGCGCATCTGAGTTGCGTAGTTAGATGCCATGTTGCCGTAGACAATCTGCACGCCGCCGTTGACATGCACGATGCCACGCGCTTCAAGCTTTTCGGTAAACTCGGCGTCATCAACCACCTTGTCACAGTCATTGAGCTGGATGCGCAGACGGGTGAAACAGGCCTCGACAGACTTAATATTGTTGTCGCCGCCCACTGCCTCAACGATGGCGGGAATGAGGTCGCTGATCACGGTCTTGGGAGCCTTTTCGGCCTCGTCGTCGGACTCTTCCTCGCGGCCAGGGGTCTTAAGGTCCTTCTTAAGAATGATGAACTTGAAGACGAAGTAGTACACCACGAAGTAGATGGGGCCAAGGAACAGGATAACCTGCCAGTTGGAGCCCTTGGCTGCACCCATAATGCCGTTAAAGATCAACGACAAGAGCGGGCCACCGAAGGACGCGGAACCAGCCACGTTGAACTGCAGGACATAGGTCAGTGCATAGGCAAGACCAGCCATGAGAGCGTGGAACACGTAGAGGATGGGCGCGATAAACAGGAAGGAATACTCGAGCGGCTCGGTAATGCCGGAGAGGATGCAAGGCACCACGATGGCGATCATGAGCGCTG
Source organism: Collinsella sp. OM07-12 (assembly GCF_003438275.1). Taxonomy (NCBI): domain Bacteria; kingdom Bacillati; phylum Actinomycetota; class Coriobacteriia; order Coriobacteriales; family Coriobacteriaceae; genus Collinsella; species Collinsella sp. OM07-12. Next base: position 2,593 of record NZ_QSTQ01000025.1, on the reverse strand, counting down.
CGGTCTTCTTCTTGTTCTTGGGAAGCGCCGTCTTGTAGAAGGCGAGTGCAGCGCCGGGCAGGCCGAACATGGCGAAGATAACCTTGCCGTTCATGACAAAACGGCTGACCTCGATGTTAAACGGCGTGCTGGGAGAGCCCAAGATCGCATTGTAGATATTGATAGCGCCCTGAACGGTCTGGCCGTCGATGGTCTCGACGCCACCGAGCGACGTGAAGAAGAACGGCAAATAGACAAAGTGATGCAGGCCAAAAGGCAGGAGCATGCGTTCGCCGGCACCGTAGACAAATGCACCAAAGGCACCCGTAGTCTTGATGAACTCGGACAGCGCGCCGAGAGCGTTCTGAATAAACGGGAAAACAAAGGACATGACCAATGCGAGGATGCTGCATGAGAGCAGCGTTACCGCCGGAATAAAGCGCGTACCGTTGAAGATGGAGAACACGGCGGGCAGCTCAATCTTGTAGTAACGGTTATGCAACCATGCGACGATTGCGCCCACCAGAAGACCGCCGATAACGCCAGTGTCGAGCGTGGTGATACCGAGAATCGTGCTCTGGCCCGTCGTAAGATTCGCGGGATCGATAACGCCAGTCGCCGTAAGGAACGTGCCCATCACGGAATTCATGCACATGTAGCCCAAAAAGCCACAAAGCGCCGCGGTAGCCTTCTCGGACTTGGCGAAGCCATAGGCGAGACAAATCGAGAAGATAACCGGGATGTTGTTCATAACGATGCCGGCTGCGGCCTTGAGAATCGAAAAGAAAATCGCAAAGCCCGGAGCAGCAAGCCAGGGAACAGCTGCCGTAAGGGTGGGGCTGGTAAAGGCATTGCCAAAGCCCTGGAGGATGCCGGCAATTGGCAGAATCAGCACGGGCGTCATGAGGACTTTGCCCAGGCGCTGGAACTTTGCCAGCAGCTCATCTTTGTTCATGGGATACCCCTCTTAAAGAAACGGGGCGCGCGGCTCTACAATCCACACGCCCCATAACAGTTATCAAGCGATATGGAACTAGTTACTTAAGCTCCGGCCAATAATCCTTGTTCGCCTCGATGAGCTTGTCGAGCACCTTACGAGCCTTCTTAGCATCACCGACCAGACGATTAAGCGTGAGTGCCTGCAGAGCCTTCTCGTAGGAACCCTCCATCCAAGCCTCAACAGTCAGGCGCTCATAGGCGTACTGGTTCTCCATAAGGCCGCGATAGAAGGTGCCAATCTTGCCAACAGCATAGGGCTGCGGGCCATTGGCGCCCACGCTTGCCGCGACCTCGACCATGGCGTCATCGGGCATGCCCTCGATAATGCCGTTGTTGGGCACAATGACAATGAAGGTCTTGTTGGTGTTGCGATAAATGGCCGAGGTGATTTCCACGATCATATCGCCATGAGCATCGTTCTGCACAACCGAGGAGTTCTTTGCGGTGCCGACTTTGGCAACACGCTCGCACTCGGCGAACACGCGCTTCTCACGGCCGTTGATAACCTCATCGGAGCGAGTGTAGTCGGGGTCGAGGTGAGCGACCTTGTACTCGGGATACAGATAGTACTGCAGATACGTGTTGGGCAGATAGTCGGGGAAGTCCTCGAGCATGTCCTTGACCATGGCGTAGGTATCAAGCCAGGACTGGTCACGCTGCTCGGCATCGGCAGGAAGGAAGCCGTTCTTCTCCGTGTACTCCTTAATCTGCGGGACGAGGTCATGACCCTCTTCATCGTAGATGTGCTTGAACCAACCGAAGTGATTGAGGCCAAAGTACACGGGCTCCGTCTTGTTCATATCGCGACCGAGCAGGCGACCGTAAGAGCGCATGAGGTTGACGGGCTGATCGCAGATGTTGAGAACGCGATGCTCATCGGGCAGGACGCGCTCGAGACCATATGCCACAATAGCAGCCGGGTTGGTGTAGTTGATAATCCACGCCTCCGGGCTATGAGCGCGAACGTCGTTGACGATCTCAACCATGTCATGCATGGAGCGCATACCGTAAGCCATGCCGCCAGGGCCCACCGTTTCCTGGCCGATGATTCCCATATGCAGCGGAATCTTCTCGTCCTTGCTGCGCATCTCGTAGCCGCCGGTACGAATCTGGCAGAGCACAAAGTCGACGTCGGTGTAAGCCTCGTCCTTATCGGTGGTGTAACCAAACTCCACACCGGGCTCCTCCTCGGCGAAGAGGATCTTGCCAAACTCGCCAATCGGACGCTGACGCTCGGCATCGATGTCATAGAGCATCACGCGGTTCAGCGGCAGAATGTCCATGTGCTTGGTCAGGGCTTTGAGAATGCCAGGGCACCACGTGGAGCCGCCGCCAACGATCACAATATTGAGCTTATCCTTCATGTTCCGTCCCTCCAGGGTTGGCTGATCGGTGTTCTCGAAGACCTTGGGCTCCGCGGTTGTCCTCGGCTTGCTTCGTTTCGATTGTCATTTTGCGACATAAGGTCATTTGCGAGTCCCCGTGTGGGCCAATGCGAAACGGGGACACATGATTTCGCTCACGACACAGATATGTGTAGGCAGACACGCACGTTTGCCCAGTTCATGGGCAATTGGGGTTGATTTCCGATCTCAGCCGAACACATTGAGCAAAT
>NZ_QSTQ01000024.1:0-39287 GCF_003438275.1 Collinsella sp. OM07-12 | reverse complement strand
TGAAGAAGGGGGAGGCCTCGCGGCCTCCCCCTTTTTGCGTTATAGACACGTTGTGCTTTGGGACCTAGCTCCCTCTTATGCGCTCTTACTGTTTGGCTGTATTTTGAGCCCTTCTAGTGTATTTGAGCGATAATTACTCGCATTGGCGTTAGGGAGGGCTTGATGTTTACCGTATTTGTCTTGGGCAATATTGCTTCGGGTAAGTCGACTGCCTGCCGCTATTTCGAATCTCGTGGCGCTATGCTTATCGATCTGGATGAGCTTGCAAAATCGCTGTATGTGCCGGGCTCTGATATCGTCAATGCTCTCGCGGATGAATTCGGTTGGGACATTTTGGATGAGGAAGGCGCCATTCGCCGCAGCATCCTCGCTTCTCGAGCTTTCGCTTCTCCTGATTCGGTCGCACGGCTCAATGGTATCGTGCATCCCGTTCTCATTGAACAGCTTTCGCTTAGGATTCTCGATCCGGTTTGTTGTACGGTTTCGTCTCCCCGTTATCCCTTTGCGGTAGTCGAGGTTTCTGCTCCGACTGGTTTTGAGGATGCATTTGGCTTGGCTGATGAAATTCTGGTCATCAGCGCTCCTTTGTCAGTTCGTCGCGAGCGTGCTATACAACGTGGCATGGAGCCATCTGATTTCGATGCCCGTTCTGCTTGCCAGCCCGATGAGTCTGCGCTGTGCAATCTTGCTACAACGGTTATTGATAATGCGGCAGGCGATAACTCGCTCTTTGAACAACTGGATGCATGGCTTGCGCGCCATGGGTTCGTGGATGTTGTGGATAAGGAGGAGGCCGATGCCTAAGACACGTTTCCTTACTTGGTATCGCCTTATACCGCTGGCTGCCGTTTTTGTCTTTGGCCTTATCTCATTCGTTTACTCGTATGCTCCTGCTGCTTTCTTTAAACCGCTGTATCCGATTGACTACGAGGCGTATGTAAAGCAATCCAGCATTTCGCATAATTTGGATCCGTATTTGGTGTGCGCTGTCATTAAGTCTGAATCGAATTGGGATCCCGAGGCCGAGTCGAATCAAGGTGCTCAGGGATTGATGCAGCTGATGCCCGAGACTGCCCAGGATATGATCGCCAAGGGCCTTGTCGACGGTGGCGAGTTTTCGGTCGACAACCTTAACGATCCGGCAGCGAATATCGAGTTTGGCTGTGCGTATCTTTCGTATCTTCTAGCGTATTTTAACGGGTCGACTGACAGTGCCATTGCCGCCTATAACGCCGGCATGGGCAATGTCGACGGATGGGCGCAGCAGAGTACGTCGCTTCATAATGCAATTACCTTTCCCGAGACGCAGGCGTATCTGATTCGTGTCAATAATGCCTGGGTTCGCTACAAGACCCTCTATCCCGATCGGTTCGTATAGGACTATGCCTGCCGCCTGCGTATACTGCAGATATATGAGTTAGGAGTATCCATGGCGGAATTTGAAGTAGAACGCGTTGGTGGTGAACTTAAGCGCTTTGGCGTTGAAGGCTCTGACGTGCCGTTTAAGGTCGTGTCTCCCTATGACCCTGCAGGCTCTCAGCCTAAAGCCATTGAGTCGCTTGTGCAGGGTGTGAGGGACGGAGACCGCTATCAGGTTTTGCTGGGCGTGACTGGTTCGGGCAAGACCTTCACGATGGCAAAGACTATTGAGGCCCTGGGAAAGCCGACGCTGGTCATGGCTCCGAATAAAACGCTCGCCGCTCAGCTTGCGAGCGAGCTCAAAGAGTTCTTTCCCAACAACGCTGTGGTCTACTTCGTCTCGTACTATGACTACTATCAGCCCGAGGCGTATGTGCCGCAAAGCGATACATATATCGAGAAAGACTCCTCGATTAACGAAGAGGTCGAGATGCTGCGACATCAGGCGACCGCATCGCTGCTCTCTCGACGAGATGTGATCGTCGTCGCATCGGTCTCGTGTATCTATGGCATTGGCTCTCCTGAGGACTATGCGGGCCTAGCCCCGAACGTCGACAAGAAGGTGCCGCTCGAGCGCGATGACTTTATCCATGCACTTATCGACATTCAATATGATCGCAATGACTATGACCTTGCACGCGGCACGTTCCGCGTGCGCGGCGATGTTGTCGACGTGTATCCGCCTTATGCCGAGCATCCGTTGCGGTTTGAGTTCTTTGGTGACGAGGTCGAACTGATTGCCGAGATCGATGAGGTCACCGGCGAAATGCTGCGTGAGTACGAAGCAATTCCTGTGTGGCCGGCCTCGCACTATGTGACCGAGAAGCCGAAGGTCAAGGCGGCTCTGAAATCGATCAGCGAAGAGTGCGAGAAGCGCGTGGCGGAGCTCAAGGCGACCGACAAGTTGCTCGAGGCGCAGCGTCTGCAGCAGCGCACCGATTATGATCTTGAGATGCTCGAGACGATGGGCTTTTGCAACGGCATCGAGAACTACTCACGTCATCTGGACGGTCGCAAGCCGGGTGAGCCGCCGTTTACCCTGATCGATTACTTTCCTAAGGACATGCTCTGCATCATCGATGAGAGCCATGTGACGGTGCCGCAGATTCGCGGCATGCACGAAGGTGACCGCTCGCGTAAGGTGACGCTGGTGGAGCATGGTTTTCGCCTGCCCTCGGCGCTCGATAACCGCCCGCTTCGTTTCGATGAGTTTGAGGCAAGGATCCCCCAGTTTATCTATGTTTCGGCCACGCCGGGTGACTATGAGCTGCGGGTGAGCCAGAACGACGTTGAGCAGATTATTCGTCCGACCGGTCTGCTCGACCCCAAGATCGATGTGCGTCCGGTTCGTGGGCAGATTGACGATCTTGAGGACGAGATTCGCGAGCGCGTTGCCCGCAAAGAGCGCGTGCTGGTGACCACGCTCACCAAGCGCATGGCCGAGGACCTGACCGACCACCTGCTTGATGCCGGCATTAAGGTCAACTACATGCACTCCGATACAGCGACGATGGACCGTGTCGAGATCCTGCGAACGCTGCGCGAGGGAAAGATTGATGTTCTCGTTGGCATCAACCTGCTCCGCGAGGGTCTAGACCTTCCCGAGGTCTCGCTGGTGGCAATTCTCGACGCTGACAAGGAAGGCTTCTTGCGCAACCGCCGTTCGTTGATTCAGACGATTGGCCGCGCGGCCCGTAACGCCGACGGCGAGGTCATCATGTATGCCGACGTTGTGACCGATTCGATGAAAGAAGCCATCGAGGAGACGCAGCGCCGTCGCGAGATTCAGATGGCATATAACGAAGAGCATGGCATTGTGCCCAAGACGGTCCGCAAGGCCATTAACGACATTTCGAGCTTTATTGCCGAGGCCGAAAAGACTGTGGGCTCGAAGGGACGCTCGAGAGGCGATTCACTGGGTCACGGTGCGTTCTATACACCCGACGAAAACGGCGAGGGCGCCGCGCCGGAGACGTCGGCACCCGAGCAGACGCTTGCCGAGCAGCTGGAAGGGCTACCGCACGACGAGCTCGTGCGGATCGTCGAGACCATGGAGGAAGACATGCGTAACGCCTCCGCCGCCATGGACTTTGAGGAGGCGGCGCGCCTGCGCGATGCCGTCGTTCAGATTCGGGCGATGCTCGAGGGTGCGTCTGAGGGCGAGACGATCGAGCGCTTACGTTCGCAGGCCCGCAAGGGTTCCACGTTCGCATCGGGCAGAAAACGCCAGGGTGCACGGTTTAAGAAATAGCGAACAGGCCCCGAGTTCCCTGTGGAGCTCGGGGCCTGTATCCTTTGCGCGCTGGAATTCGTGCGCTAGAGGTCAGCGATCAGGGCTTCGGCACAACGGATGCCGTCGGTGGCCGCGCTCATGATGCCGCCGGCATATCCAGCTCCTTCACCACAAGGGTAGAGGCCCGGGGTCGACACGGCATGGCACGCTCGGTCTCGGGTGACGGTAACCGGTGAGCTCGAACGAGTCTCCACACCGGTAAGAACGGCATCGGGGCGGTCGTAGCCTCGTAGCTTTTTTCCGAGTAGGGGAAGTCCCAGGCGGAGCGACTCGACGATATGCTGCGGGAGGGCATCGTCGATCGCCGTCCAGGTCACGCCAAGTGGATAGGTTGGTTTTACCTTTCCGGGTGCCGTGCTGGCGCGTCCTGCGAGGAAATCTCCGACGAGCTGTGCCGGTGCGTTCCAGTTGGATCCGCCCAGGCGATAGGCAGCCGCCTCGCAGGCACGCTGGAGCTCGATGCCGGCGAGCGGGTCATCGTTGGGAAGGTCCTCAGGCGTGACGTTAACGAGCAGAGCGGCATTTGCGTTGCGTCCGTCGCGGGCATTGAGACTGGCCCCGTTGACGCACAGATGGCACGGTTCCGAAGAGGCGGCAACAACCTGTCCGCCGGGGCACATGCAAAACGAGAACACGCTGCGGCCGTTGGGAAGATGGGCAACAAGTTTGTAAGGGGCCGCCCCGAGCGCTGGATGTCCCGCCGAGGCTCCATATTGGGCTCGGTCGATGTCGCGCTGCGGATGCTCGATGCGAACGCCCATGGCAAAGGTCTTTTGTGCGAGGGTCACGTTGTGGTCCTTAAGGAGCTCAAAAATATCGCGAGCAGAATGCCCGCAGGCGAGGATGAGGTGCTTTGTCTCGATTGGCTCGCAAGCGGCGTCTTGGGACGATTGGACATCAATACCGGTGATGGCGCCAGACACGTCGATGCGAATGTCGACGAGCCTCGTTCGATAACGGACGACACCTCCGAGCTGCTCGATGCGCTGGGATATAGCGGTGACAACCTTGGGAAGGATGTCGGAGCCAATGTGCGGCTTGGCATCCCACAGAATATCGCGGGGTGCACCCGCTTCGACGAAGGTTTCGAGGATAAGGCGATGGGCGGGATTTTTGGTTCCCGTATTGAGCTTGCCGTCCGAGAAGGTTCCCGCGCCGCCCAGGCCAAACTGGATATTGCTCTCGGGGTCGAGGATGCGCTCCTTTAGAAAGAGGTCGATCGCCTGCGAGCGGCGAAATGCCGGGTCGCCGCGCTCGATGAGCAAGGGCTTAAGACCTGCTTCGGCGAGCGTAAGCGCAGCGAAAAGGCCGGCACATCCGGCGCCGACAACGACGGGGCGTTCTTTGGGTGCGCCGGAAACGGGGGAGGGGAATGAAGGCCCATCGTCTTCTATCGCGCGTACGCGCGAGCGGTCGCGCTCGGCAACGTTGCCGACCGCTTCTCGCTCGAGGTGGGGACTAGTCAGCTCAACACGAAAGCTCAGGATAAAATGGACGTCTCGTTTTTTGCGAGCGTCGATTGACTTGCGGTGGAGCTCGATGGACTTGATCTCGGAGTCCTTGCAACGTAGGACGCGCTTGGCGACTCGCTTGCCAACAATGAGGCAGGCATTTTCATCGCCGGCTTCATCGAGCGACGCGTTGACTTGGGTGATTTCGATCATCGAGGTCTCCTTAGAGGCAAGAAAGAGGCCGTCCGGTATCCCAGACGGCCCGAATGCGTTTTTGATTATAGACTGCGTGGCTACAGGCTGCTTGCAGCGCGAATGCCCGAGAGCCAGGCCCACGCAAGGTTAAAGCCTCCACAATCGGCGTCGATGTCGAGCGCTTCGCCGCAGACGTAAAGCGGGGCGTCGACAACGCTGCGCGCGCGTAAACTGGGTGTTGAGATGCTCTCGACAGATACGCCACCACGCGTGACCTGCGCAGAGCGCTCCTCGGCTGTTCCCTCGACGAGCAACTTAAAGTGCTTGAGGATCGAGACCAGGTGGATGACATCATTGGAGCCTGGATGGCATTGCTCGAACGCTGTGCAGACGACGCGGGAGAGTTGCGGGGCGAGCATGCCGTCGAGCCAACGGGGATTGCGGGGCGAAAAGCTATCGAGCAGCTCAACGCGCCGGTTGAGCGTATCGAGCAATTCGTCTTTGGAGAGGTCGGGGAAAACGTCGAGCAGGATCGTATCGCCGCGCTGGATACGACGGGAGAGGTTGAAGACAGCGACGCCCGAGATGCCGAAGGCTCGAAACAGGACTTCACCGTCTTCGTGCCAGAGCTCATTATGATTGCGGGCGAGCGTCAAGCGGGCGCGGACGCGCAGGCCATCCAACGTCTTGAGTGCCGTCCGATCGCCGACGACCGTTGCCGATACGGGGCAGAGGATGGGGCGCAGCGAAGTGAGGGGGAGGCGAAACGTATCGGCGATACCGGTGGGGTTGCCGCCCGTGGCGATAATTACGGCATGTGCCTGCAGGGCCTCGTTCTTGCGAGGGACATCGGCGAGCGCTTTCCGAAGCGAGCGGAGCTCCGATTTTCGGTCGTCGTGCTTTTTTGCCTTGAGCACCCGCGCTGGACGGTCTATTTGGAGTGCCCAGCCTTCGGAAGCTTTGTGCGCCGAGGCAACGTTGGCTCCGCAGATTAAGGTGATACCTAGGCGGTCGCAAACGTTGAGAAGCGCGTCGCGCACCGATTCTGCGCGAAGGGAGCGCGGGTACAGCCGGCCTTCCTCGGAGGTTGTCATGATACCCAGCGAGGAGAAGAAACCCATAAGCTCTTGTTCGGGCTGGGGGCCCATGACGGATTCGACGAATGCGGGGTGGTTATACCGCTGAGGATCAATCGATTCGTTGGAGAGGTTGCAGCGGCCGTTACCGGTCGCAAGGAGCTTAAGGCCACAGGCGACATCGCGCTCAACGATGCAGACGCTTTTGCCAGCGCGTGCGGCCGTAATGGCAGCGGCGAGGCCTGAAGCCCCGCCGCCGATTACCAGGACGTCATAGAAGGCGCTCGCGTTCACTTAGGCCTCGTCGGTCTCGTGCGGGGTAATGGCCTCGACGGCAGAGACTGCCTTGGGCAACATGTCATCGGGCAGCGCGGTCTCGACCTCGCCCTTATCGCAGGCCTCGGCGAGTGCCGGATTAATGGGAAGCTGGCCCAAGATGTCGAGGTTATAGCGATCTGCGACCTCGGGGAGCTTGCTCTTGCCAAAGACCTCAATCTTCTTGCCGCAGTCGGGGCACTCAATATAGCTCATGTTCTCGACAATGCCCAGAATGGGGACGTTCATCTTCTCGGCCATGTTGACCGCCTTGGCGACGATCATCGAGACCAGATCCTGCGGGCTCGTGACGATGACGATGCCGTCGACGGGCAGCGACTGGAAGACGGTGAGCGCGACGTCGCCTGTTCCCGGAGGCATGTCGACCAGCAGGTAGTCGATGGGGCCCCACGAGGTCTCGCTCCAGAACTGCCTAATGGCGCCTGCGATGACCGGACCGCGCCAAAGGACGGGGTCGGTCTCGTTTTGGAGCAGCAGGTTGGAGCTCATGACCTTGACGCCGTGCTCGGAGATTTCGGGCAGCATAAGGTTGCCAAGGGCATGGACGTGGCGTCCGCTCATACCGAACATCTTGGGGATGGAGGGACCGGTGATGTCGGCATCGAGGACGCCGACCTTGTGGCCGTGACGGGCAAGCTCGGTGGCGATGGCACCGGTGACAAACGACTTGCCGACACCGCCCTTGCCGGAAAGCACGGCGATGACGCGTTTGACCTCGGACAGCGTGTTCTCCTCAAATTGCGACGGCGACGTTTGTCCGCCGGCGGCCTGTGCGTGCTCGCAACCCATGTATGACTCCTTTGTATATGTTGGGGCCGGGGCCCCGTGATGTGACACGAGCGTCATTGTACCCTCGTTTGCGAGCGGGAGTCATTTGCGATGCGCGGCGGGCGATCGATGGCATTCGAAAGCATGGGTCGGGTATGCGACGTGCGCGTGTCAGATAAAGCAAAAGGTCTGAGAATCTTGTATTACGAACATCTGTGCGCGTTGAGTGCGCTAAACTCATCGACGGTGTGATTTGAAGTTATAGGAGGCAAGGAGCTTCCATGTCTGATTCCTCTATCGTTATTCGCGGTGCGCGTGAGCACAACTTGCGCGATATCGATGTATCCATTCCGCGCGACCAGCTCGTGGTCATTACCGGCCTTTCCGGCTCGGGCAAGAGCTCGCTGGCGTTTGACACAATCTATGCCGAGGGCCAGCGCCGTTATGTTGAGAGCCTATCGAGCTATGCTCGCCAGTTCTTGGGCCAGATGGACAAGCCCGACCTGGATTCGATTGACGGTCTGTCGCCTGCCGTGTCGATTGACCAAAAGACGACATCCAAGAATCCTCGATCGACGGTGGGTACCGTAACCGAGATTTATGACTACCTGCGACTGCTGTTTGCTCGCGTCGGTACGCCGCACTGCCCCGAGTGCGGTCGCATAATCGAGCGCCAGACGACCGATCAGGTTGCCGATAAAGTCCTGGCTGCGGGGGAGGGCCGCCGTGCGTTCGTGCTGGCACCGGTGGTACGCGGTCGCAAGGGCGAGTATGCCAAGCTGTTCGAGGATCTTCGCGCTGAGGGCTTTAGCCGCGTGCGCGTCGACGGCGAGGTTCGCTCGCTCGACGATCCGATCGATCTGGACAAGAAGTTTAAGCACGATATCGAGGTCGTGGTCGATCGTATCGTGATCCGCGAGAACTCTCTGGGCCGTATCGCCGAGTCTGTTGAGCAGGCGACCGCGCTGGCTCACGGCAATGTAAACGTGTACATGCTGCCCGATCGTGATGCTCCCGAGGGGACCGAGGGCGAGCTGCTGGAGTATTCGTTGGCCTTGGCGTGCCCGGAGCATGGACACTCCATTGACGATCTTCAGCCGCGTGATTTTTCGTTCAACGCGCCCTATGGCGCGTGCCCCGAGTGCGATGGCCTGGGCTTTAAGAAGACGGTCGATGCCGAAGCGCTAATCGAAGACCCCTCGAAGTCGATCGCCGACGGGGTCTTTGGCAGCCTGTTTGGCAACTCTAACTACTATCCGCAGATTTTCGCTGCGGTCTGCAAACACTTTAAGGTGAGCGTCGGTACGCCGTGGGAGGATCTGCCTCCGCGGGTGCGTCGCGCGTTTTTAGACGGCATGGGCGACCAGAAGATTTCGGTCGACTATCAAAAGCTCGATGGGCGTCGCAGCCAGTGGGACACCAAGTTCTCGGGCGTGCGCAATATCCTGTACGAGCGCTATAACGAGACGACGAATGAGAACACCAGGGCGCGCTTGGAGAAGTACATTCGCGAGGAGCCGTGCTCGAGTTGCCATGGTGCTCGTCTGCGCCCCGAGATGCTCGCCGTTACCGTAGGCGGTAAGTCCATTTACGAGGTCTGCTGCCTGTCGTGCCGCGAGTCGCTCGAGTTTTTTGAGGGCCTGGAGCTTACCGAGCGCCAACAATTTATCGGCGGGCGCATTGTTAAGGAAATCCTGGAGCGCCTGCGCTTTCTGGTCGATGTCGGACTCGACTATCTGACCCTCGACCGTGCCTCGGCGACGCTTTCCGGAGGCGAGGCCCAGCGCATTCGCCTGGCAACGCAGATCGGCGCCGGTCTCATGGGTGTCCTGTACATTTTGGACGAGCCATCGATCGGCCTTCATCAGCGCGATAACGAGCGCCTGATCAAGACACTTGAGCGCCTGCGCGATATCGGCAACACCGTCATCGTCGTCGAGCATGACGAGGATACGATTCGTGCTGCCGACTATGTGATCGACATGGGCCCCGGCGCGGGCGTGAACGGCGGACACGTGGTCGCCGCGGGAACGCCTGCCGATATCATGGCGTGCCCCGATTCGATGACGGGTGCCTACCTGACTGGCAAGCGAATGATTCGGGTTCCCGACAAGCGCCGCAAGCCCGGTCGCGGCTGCCTTAAGATCACGGGCGCCCGTGCCAACAACCTCAAAAACGTTACCGCCAAGATTGAGTTCGGTACGCTTACGGTCGTTACCGGCGTGTCGGGATCGGGCAAGAGCTCCCTGGTTACCGACACCATCGCGCCTGCCCTTACGAATGCCATTCATCGCTCGACGCGTCCCGTGGGCCCGTACAAAAAGCTCGAGGGTATCGAGTGCATCGATAAGGTGATCGACATTGACCAGTCGCCGATCGGCCGCACACCGCGTTCCAATCCCGCTACGTACATTGGCCTGTGGGATGATCTGCGCGCGCTGTTTGCGAGCACACCGGAGTCGAAGGCGCGCGGCTACTCGCCCGGACGTTTCTCCTTTAACGTGAGCGGCGGCCGCTGCGAAGCATGCAAGGGCGACGGACAAATCAAGATCGAGATGCACTTCCTTCCCGATATCTATGTCCCCTGCGAGGTCTGCGGCGGCAAGCGCTATAATCGCGAGACGCTTGAGGTCACCTACCGTGGTAAGACCATCTCTGACGTGCTCGACATGAGCGTCACCGAGGCGCTGGCTTTCTTTGGCAATATTCCTCAGATTAAGCGTAAGCTCCAGACTCTGTATGATGTGGGCTTGGGTTATGTGAGCTTGGGCCAGCCGGCAACGACGCTTTCGGGTGGCGAGGCACAGCGCGTAAAGCTCGCCAAGGAACTCCACCGCCGTCAGACGGGTAAGACGTTCTACATTCTGGATGAGCCGACGACCGGTCTCCATTTTGAGGATGTCCGCCAGCTGCTCGACGTGCTGCAGCGCCTGGTCGATGCGGGCAACACGGTTCTGGTGATCGAGCACAATCTCGATGTCATCAAGGTTGCCGACCGTCTGATCGATATGGGCCCCGAGGGCGGCAATGGCGGCGGAACTGTCGTGGTCTCGGGTACGCCAGAGCAGGTCGCGGCATGTTCACAGAGTTACACGGGCAAGTTCTTGGCCCCGCTGCTCGAGCGCGACCGCGAGCGTCAAGCACAACTCGACGCCCAGTAAAGAGACGCCGTCATGCGAGAAGCGCCACCGATTCCTTTCGATTCGGTGGCGCTTCTGTGTGTCGAGATGACGTATGCGGCTACATTGGACATATACTTAGGCGTTACGTTCGAATGCGAGGGAAGGGACATGCCATGGCAAAGGCTGCAAAGACGCCGAAAACCAATGCGATGCGCGAGCTGGAAAACGCCGGTATCTCCTATATTCTCCATACGTATGAAGACGATGGCGATGAGTCGGCGGGTTTAGGCGTTGCAATTTCGGAACAACTTGGCGAGGAGCCTGGCCAGGGTTTTAAGACCTTGGTTTGCGTGGCGCCGTCCAATGAACACGTTGTGTGCTGTATTCCCGTTGCCGACGAGCTTGACCTAAAGGCCGCCGCGCGCGCCGCTGGCGAAAAGTCGCTGACCATGATGCATGTTAAGGACTTGCTTGCCGCGACGGGGTATGTCCGGGGCGGCTGCAGTCCAGTCGGCATGAAAAAACGCTTTCGGACGCTGATCGATGAGACATGCGTCCTTTGGGATACCATTTTTATCTCAGGCGGTAAGCGTGGCTATCAGCTTGAGCTTGCCCCCGACGACTTAGTTGCATTTTGCGGGGCGACGGTTGCCCCGATCACGAGAGAGGACTGAACGATGCCGCAGGAAGAATCGAAGCGCGGGGCTCACTTTGCAAAGCGTTCGGCTTCTCAGACGCCCGCGCCTGAGGCTTCTTCGTCGCGAGATGACACTGACGACATGGGCTCGTCGGACTACTCCACGGTTGGTCGTTCCGCCGGGCTTATGACCATCCTGACCATCGTGTCTCGCGTCACCGGTTTTATCCGCACGTGGGCAATGGCGGCAGCTATCGGCATGTCGCTACTCTCGTCCTCCTATCAGGTCGCCAACAACCTGCCCAATATGCTCTACGAACTTGTGATGGGCGGCATGCTCGTGACGGCTTTTTTGCCCGTGTACATGGGCGTGAGGCGTGAGCAGGGTCGCGAGGCCTCGAACGAGTACGTGGGCAACCTGCTTGGTATTCTGCTTTTGGTGCTGGGTGGCATTTCGTTGCTGGGGACTGTGTTCGCCCCGGGCTTTATCTGGACGCAATCGTTCCTTTCGGGTGACGGCGGCAGCATGGATACCGCTGCGTTCATGTTCCGTTTCTTTGCCATCCAGATTCTGTTTTATGGTTTGGGCTCGGTGTTCTCGGGCGTTCTCAACGCACACCGCGACTACTTCTGGTCGACGTTTGCCCCGGTCCTCAACAATGTGATCGTCATTGCGAGCTTTATGGGTTTTGCGCCCGTGTCCGCACAGCTTGGCGAACGTGCCGGCATCATCTTGATTGCGGCCGGTACGACCCTCGGTGTCTTTGTTCAGATGGCATGTCAGATCCCCGCGCTTGGTAAGCACGGCGTGCATCCCCATATCCATATCGACTTTAAGGACCCCGCACTGCGCCAGACGATTGCGCTCGGTATCCCGACGCTGCTCGCCACAGTGTGCATGTTTGTCTCGACTTCTATCACCAACGCTGCCGCGCTGGTGGTCCAGCCCGAGACTGGTCCTTCCGTCATCGCCTATGCGCGTCTGTGGTACACGCTGCCCTACGCGCTGATTGCCGCCTCGCTTTCGACGGCGCTCTATACCGAGCTTTCTCACGACGCACAGGAGAAGGATTACGACAGCGTTCGCACGGGCATTTCGCGTGGCGTCGCCCAGATGCTGTTCTTCCTGATTCCGTTCACGCTGTACCTGATTGTCTTCGCGCGTCCGCTCAACATGATTTACTGTGCCGGCAAGTTTGATGAGTCCGGCGTGGCGCTGGTGTCCGAGTTCCTTGTCTACCTGGCGTTCTCGCTGCCGCTCTACGGCGTGGTCGTATTGATGCAGAAGAGCTTCTCTGCCTTGCTCGACATGAAGCCCTATAGCCGCTATTGCCTGTATTCCGCCATCGGCCAGGCCGGCTCGGTTCTGCTGTTTGGCGTTGTGCTGGGCTTCGGTATGCCGGCAATCGCGCTTTCGTATGTCGTTGACTACGTGATCTTGGTCGGTTGTTCGCTGTGGTGGCTGCGTCGTCGTCTGCGTGGCCTTCAGGTCAAATCTATCCTGCATGGCGGTTTCTTTGGCCTTTTGCTCGGTGGCCTGGGTGCTGCCGCAGGCGCCGGCGTCATGTGGGCGCTTGAGCACTTTGTCGGGGCACTTGGCGGCTCGATTCTGATTACTCTTGGCTACGTTTGCGTTGCGGGTGTCGTCTCGCTTGCTGTTACCTTTGGCCTTGCCGTCGTTCTTAAGATGCCCGAGGTCTCGGCGCTGCTTCGTCGCAAGTAGGTGCGCATGGTCGGTCACGACAACATTCCAACGCTTGCCGAGCAGGTTTCGCGCGTTCCCACGCAGCCCGGCTGCTACCTTTGGAAAGACGCCAAGGGCGATGTCATCTACGTGGGCAAGGCGAAAAACCTACGCGCCCGCATGCGTCAATACGTGACACTGCAGGATGAGCGTCAAAAGATCCCGCTGATGATGCAGCTGGTGGCGAGCTTTGACTATATCGTGGTGGAGACCGAGCATGAGGCGTTGGTGCTCGAGCGCAATTTGATTGGTCAGTACCATCCGTACTTTAACGTCGACCTCAAGGATGACAAGAGCTACCCCTTTATCGCCATTACAAAGGGCGACCTGTATCCCGCTATCAAATACACGCGTGAGCGTCATAAGCCGGGAACGCGCTATTTTGGACCCTATACCGATAGCCGTGCGGCACGTGAGACGATAGATACGCTGCGCAAGGTTATTCCCATTTGCTCCGCATCCTGTGCGGAGTGGCGTCGTTGCCGCCGTATCGTCGAGTCCCACAAGGGCGAGGAAGACATCGTCAATATGATTTGCGCGCAAAACGGGCGCCCCTGCTTTGACTACCATGTCGGGCGCGGACCGGGTGCGTGTGTCGGTGCGATTTCCCCGGCAGACTATGCCAAGAACGTCAAGCGTGTCGAGCGCTTTTTGTCGGGCCATCGCAAGGATGTCGTCGATGAGCTGACCTCCGAGATGACGGATGCCGCCGAGGCGCTCGACTTTGAGCGCGCGGCACGCGTCAAACGTCGTTTGGAGGTCATCAGGGGTCTGGACGATCGTCAGCAAGTCGTTTTTCCCTCCAGTGTCGATATCGATGTCATCGGTTTCTATCGCGAAGAGACCATCTCCGCCGCTTGCGTCTTCGTCGTTCGCGAGGGCCGAACAGTTCGCACCTGCGAGTTCATTCTCGACAAGGGTCTTGATGTTGACGAGGAAGAGCTCCAGTCGGGCTTTCTTAAACGCTATTACGATGAGACGGCTGATATTCCAGCTGAGGTCAACCTCTCCGTCGAGCTTGAGGATGCGGAG
The DNA here is from genome assembly GCF_003438275.1 of Collinsella sp. OM07-12. NCBI lineage: Bacteria > Bacillati > Actinomycetota > Coriobacteriia > Coriobacteriales > Coriobacteriaceae > Collinsella > Collinsella sp. OM07-12. The sequence goes on along the minus strand of NZ_QSTQ01000024.1, from coordinate 25,214 downwards.
GCGCTGGGGGAGTGGCTTGCAGGCAAGCGCGAGCGTTCCTGCCATCTCCATAGGCCGCAGCGTGGCGAAAAGCACCGTTTGCTCGCTATGGCATCCAAAAATGCGCGCCATGCCCTCATGCGCTACATGATGCGAACGGGGTACGCTGACGACCGCACCAATCAAGCGCTCCTGGAGCTCGAAAGCGCGCTGGCGCTGCCGGCGCCGCCGATGCGTATCGAGTGCTTCGATATCTCGACGCTGCACGGAACCTTTACCGTCGCCTCGATGGTAGTGTTTACCAACGGGCGCGCTGACAAGAGCCAGTACCGTCGTTTTAAAATTCAGGCCGAATTGGACGAGGCAAACGACTTCGTGTCGATGTCCGAGGTTTTGGGACGACGCTACGCTCCCGAACGCATGGCCGATGAGCGCTTTGGCTCGCGGCCCGATCTGCTTGTTGTCGACGGCGGCAAACCGCAATTGACGGCTGCGATCAAACAACTTGAGGCCCTGGGGCTCGATATACCAGTTTGCGGCTTGGCAAAGGCCGATGAGGAGGTTTTCGTGCCTTGGGACGAGACGCCCGTCGTGCTGCCGACCGGGTCTGCTTCGCTCTATCTAATCAAACAGGTTCGCGATGAATCGCACCGTTTTGCAATTACATTCCATCGCGAGCTGCGCGATAAGGCCATGACGGTTTCGATACTCGATGACGTTCCAGGGGTGGGACCCACCAGAAAACGTGCCATTATGCGTCATTTTGGCTCGATGAAGCGTTTGCGCGCGGCGAGCGAGCAAGAGATCGCGGAAGTTCGAGGCATTCCTGCCGATGTCGCCAAAGCGGTTCACGAGACGCTCGTTGCGTGGGATGCCGAGCGTTCCGGGGCGGCGGCAAAGCAATCCGAAAACTAAACACGAGCCTAAACAGCTGATATACATGATTGCGCGATTTTCAACCATTTATTTCGCCATGATTGCCTGCTGGTTTCGGGTTTTATTAACGGTAAAACGTTTGACTAACCCAAGTGAAAACCCTGATATCCTGCGGGTTGACGAAGACTGATATCTCACCTCGTCGATACATACTGTCTGGCGAATCATTTGTCAATGAATTCGGTGAACGGTAGTAAATACCGTTCAAGCGGATGTATGTATCGGTCGCCGAGCGCGGCACCTCAGTTGGGTTCGTCGGTAGGTAAGGTATATATCGTCCGCAAGTTGCGCGGGGGCAAGTCTAGGTGCTCCCGAGTAAGATTCTCTATTGATAGGAGAAGAGATGGCCATCATCAACAAGGGTATGTCCAGGCGTTCGTTCCTCGGCCTCACCGGCAGCGTCGCTGCTGTCGCCGGCCTTGGTCTCACTGGCTGCGGTGGCAGCTCTAGCGACGAGGGTTCCGCTTCCGGCTCCACCGATTCCGCCAACCGTGGCGGCGGCGTGATCACCGCTGGTTCCGCTTACGCTCCGTCCAGCTTCGATCCCGCCACCACCGGTTCCGCTGTTGGCCTGGGTGCCAACTGGCATGTCATCGAGGGCCTCTACGGCATCGATTACCACGACTACAGCACTTTCAACGAGCTCGCTACTGACGATCCCAAGTCTGTGGATGACACCACCTTCGAGGTCACCATCCGTAAGGGCGCCAAGTTCTCCGATGGTACTGAGGTCACCGCTGACGACGTTGTGGCTTCCTACAACGCTTGCGCCGCTTCCGCTACCTATGCTCCGTTCTTCCAGCCTTTCGAGTCCATCGAGGCCAAGGACGCCAGCACCGTGACGGTCAAGACCAAGGTCCCCAACTTCTCCCTGCTCAAGGATCGTCTGGCCATCATCCGCGTTACCCCGGCCACCCAGGCCGAGGAGGATCGCGCCAAGCAGCCGATCGGCTCCGGCCCCTGGATGTACGATGCCATCTCCGACACCGAGATCACCCTGGTTCCCAACCCCGAGTACAACGGTGAGTATGCTGCCGAGGACGAGAAGATCCAGTACAGCATCCTGACCGACCCCACCGCTCGCGTCACTGCTCAGCAGGAAGGCTCCACGCTCGTCATGGAGCTCGTTACCGCTGACGCCGTCGATCAGCTCGAGAGCGCTGGCTGCAAGATTGACAACGTTCAGGGCTTCGGTACCCGCTTCATCATGTTCAACGTCGCCAAGGCGCCTTGGAACGACGTCAAGGTCCGTCAGGCCGTTATGTATGCGCTCGACACCGAGAAGATGATCAGCAACACCTTCGCCGGCCTTGCTACCGCCGCCAGCTGCTACCTGCCCAAGAGCTTTACCAACTATCATGAGGCCTCCACGGTGTACAAGACCGACGCCAAGAAGGCTAAGAAGCTCATCGAGGAGTCCGGCATCACCCCGGGCGCCATCACCCTGCGCACCACCGATAACGAGCAGATCAAGGGCATGGCTGCCCAGGTCAAGAACGACCTTGACGCTCTCGGCTTCGATGTGACCATCCAGACCGATACCTCGCCGGCCACCTACGCTGCCATCGACGGCGGCGAGGCTTACGATATCCTCCTTGCCCCTGGCGATCCTTCCTGCTTCGGCGCTGACCCCGACCTGCTGCTCAACTGGTGGTTTGGCGACAACGTCTGGATGCAGACCCGTTGCCCGTGGAAGGAGTCCGCTGAGTGGGAGAAGCTCCACGGACTCATGGACGAGGCTCTTGCCGCCGAGGGCGACGAGCAGCAGAAGAAGTGGAACGAGTGCTTCGACATCATCGCCGACAACGCCGTTCTGTACCCCGTTGTCCACGTCAAGACCGTCTCCGCTTCTTGGGACGATCCGTCCACCGCGCCCAACGGCGAGGCCCTCGATGGTTTCAAGGGCATCGGCACGACGAGCATGTCCTTTAAGGGCGTCGCGACCGTCAAGGCGTAAGACTCGCTTGAGTCTATATGCAGGATACCGGTCGTTGAGACCGTATCCTCATAGTTGAAACAAAGACCCGGGCGGCAACGATGTCGCTCGGGTCTTGTAATGAGTATCCGTACTCATATACCAGTTGGTCCTACCGACAAAAGAAAGGGGAGAGAACGTGAACAACTTTCTACGTTTGATTGGAAGGCGTCTTGTCGCGCTGCCGATCATGGCATTGGGCGTCACCGTCCTGGTGTTCTTCCTTATGTCGTTCTCCAAGACCGACCCCGCCTACACGGCGTTGGGTGACGGTGCCTCGCCCGAGGCGGTTGCCGAGTACCATGAGAAGTATGGTCTGGACGACCCCTGGCCCGTGCGTTATGTGCGCTATATGGGCGACTTGATCCACGGCGACATGGGCACCTACGGCGCTGCTCGTAACTCTGTTGCCAAGCGCATCTCCACGGCCCTGCCCGTCACGATGCAGCTGACCTTTATCGGTCTTGCCATCGGCGCGGTCGTTTCGTTTTTGCTCGGCGTCATCGCGGCGCTGTATCGCGATAAATGGCCGGACCAAGTGATCCGCGTCTTTTCCATTGCCGGCTTGGCAACCCCGTCGTTCTGGCTTGCCGTTCTGTTGATTTTGCTGTTCTCTTCCTACCTTAAGGTGCTCCCGGCATCGGGCGCCCTGCCTCACTTCACCACGAATCCGGCTGGTTATCTGGGACGCATGATCATGCCCGCCATCGCCTTGGCATTTCCGCTGACGGGCCAGATGACTCGTATCGTGCGTACCGCCATGGTCGAGGAGCTCGATAAGGACTATGTCCGTATGGCTCGCGGTGCCGGCGTTCCCGAAAAGGTCGTCGTCGGTATCAACGTTCTTCGCAATGCGCTGATTACCCCGGTCACCACCCTCGGCCTTAAGATCGGCTACCTCATGGGCGGTGCCGTCGTCATTGAGGTTATCTTCAACCTCCCGGGCATGGGTACCGCGATTCTGCAGGGCGTTCAGGGCAACGAGGCGAACTTGGTTCAGGGCGTCGTCATCGTCGTTGCTCTTGCCTTCATCATCATCAACATCGTGGTTGACATGCTCTACCTGCTCATCAACCCGCGCATCAGGACGGTGTAGATTATGGTAAAGATTCGAGAGAAGCAAACCGAGCAGCTCGAGAAGGCTGCTTCCAAGGGGCTCAAGCTCGGTGGCTGGAAGAAGATGGCGCTATCTTCTAAGATTGCCGCCGTCGTGCTGGTGCTGGTCGCCCTGACTGCGATCCTGGCACCCCTGCTTGCCCCCTATAGCCCGGTCGATATTTTCACCGCGCGCCAGGCGCCTGGTGGCGGCTTTATCTTCGGTACCGACGACAAGGGCCGCGACATCCTTTCGCGTATGCTCTACGGCGGCCGTTACTCGCTGATCATCGGCTTTGGTGCTACCGCCATGGCTTTGGTCTGCGGCTCTGTTGTCGGCGCTCTTGCGGCGGTTTCGCGCAAGTCTGTCTCTGAGGCGATCATGCGTATCCTGGACATCATCATGTCTATCCCGGGTATCGCCCTCGCAGCCGTCTTCGTTTCCATCTTGGGCAATTCCGTGCCGTCGATCATCTTTGCGATCGGCTTTATGTACACCCCGCAGATCGCCCGTATCGTGCGCGCCAACATCGTGTCCGAGTACGGCGAGGACTATGTCCGCGCGGTCATCGTGTCCGGCGCCAAGGCTCCGTGGATTCTGATCAAGCATGTTCTGCGCAACTGCATCGCCCCGATCATGGTCTTTACCGTCACCCTGGTCGCAGACGCCATCATCTTCGAGGCTTCGCTGACCTTCATCGGCGCTGGCATCCAGGAGCCCACCGCTACGTGGGGCAACATTCTTGCCGACGCCCGCGGTGGCGTGCTCGCCGGCCGTTGGTGGCAGGCGCTGTTCCCGGGCCTGGCCATTATGATCACCTGCCTGGCGCTCAACATCCTGTCCGAGGGCATTACCGACGCTATGGCCGCCGCTCCCTCCGCTGCCCTGGATCCGACCGATTCTTCCAAGCGCCGCGAGGCCGACCTGCTGGTCTCCGACCCTGTTCGTGCCTACAAGGAGCAGGCTCAGTCCCTCTCCGCTCGCCTTGGCGCCCTGCGCGATGTCGAGCTCAAGCGTAACGACCGCCACGTGCCCGATGAGTCTGTCGAGCCGATCCTTTCGGTCCGCGATTTCTGCATCCAGTTTGAGCACCACGGTGATATCAACGTCGTCGACCATGTCAACTTTGATGTTCGCCCCGGTCAGACCATGGGTCTGGTGGGCGAGTCCGGTTGCGGTAAGTCCATCACCACGCTGGCCATCATGGGCCTGACCGATGAGGACGAGCACCTTTCCGGCGAGGTCCTCTGGGAAGGCCGTGACCTGCTCAAGATGAGCAAGAAGGAGTGGTTCGGCCTGCGCGGTACCGATATCGCCATGGTTTATCAGGACGCTCTGTCCTCGCTCAACCCCTCGATGCTCATCTCCGCTCAGATGAAGCAGCTCACCAAGCGCGGCGGCACCCGCAGCGCCGAGGAGCTCCTGGAGCTCGTTGGACTCGATCCCAAGCGTACGCTCGAGAGCTATCCGCACGAGCTTTCCGGCGGCCAGCGTCAGCGCGTCCTGATCGCTATGGCCCTTACCCGCGACCCCAAGCTGGTTATCTGCGACGAGCCCACGACCGCTCTGGACGTTACCGTCCAGAAGCAGGTCATCAAGCTGCTCAACGATCTTCAGGCCAAGCTCGGCTTTGCCATGATCTTCGTCTCGCATGACTTGGCTCTGGTCGCCGAGGTTGCCCATAACATCACGGTTATGTACGCCGGTCAGGTTATCGAGCAGGCGCCCACCAAGGAGCTGCTCACCAACCCGATTCACGAGTACACCCGCGGTCTTCTGGGCTCCGTTCTGTCCATCGAGAGCGGTTCGGGCCGCCTGCACCAGGTGCCCGGCGCCGTTCCGAGCCCGCGCGATTTCCCCAAGGGCGATCGCTTCGCGCCCCGCTCGAGCCATCCGCGCATTGGCCTGGACACCCGTCCGGTCTTCAAGCGCGTGCCTGGCACCGAGCACTTCTATTCCGAGCTCCCCGACGAGGTGCTCAAGGCAAATGGTTTGACCCCTCACGCGGAGGTGATGTAGATGAGCGAGACCGCAGTCAACGGCGTCGAGCCGATCATCTTCCTTGATGATGTTCACGTCACCTTTAGGACCCGTACCGGCTCGATTCTGCACCCCAACCTGGTTCACGCCGTCCAGGGTGTAACGATTAAGCTCATGCCCGGACAGACCATCGGCATCGTCGGCGAGTCCGGTTGCGGCAAGTCCACCACCGCCAACGTCATGTGCGGCCTGCAGGCCCCCACGAGCGGCAAGGTCTACTTTAAGGGCAAGGACGTTACCAAGCGTACCGCCGAGGACCGTCGCCACATGGGTCGCGTCATCTCGGTCGTGTTCCAAAACCCGGCCACGGCGCTCAACCCCCGCATGGTCGTTCGCGAGCAGTTGCTCGACCCCATGCGCGTCCACAACCTGGGCACCGAGGCAGAGCAGGAGAAGCGCGTCAAGGAGCTCCTGGAGCTCACCGGTCTGCCCAGCTCCGCCGCCGAGGTTCTTCCCGGCCAGCTTTCGGGTGGTCAGCGCCAGCGCGTGGCAATTGCCCGTGCCCTGTCGCTGAACCCCGACGCTATCATCGCCGACGAGCCCACCTCGGCTCTGGACGTTTCGGTCCGCGCGCAGATTCTCAACCTGCTGACCGACCTTAAGAAGGAGCTCGGCCTGGCCATGGTGTTCATTAGCCATGACATCCAGACGGTCCGCTATATTTCCGACGACATCATCGTCATGAATGGTGGCAAGATCGTCGAGCAGGGCGAGGCCAAGCAGGTCTTCCAGCACCCCCAGGACCCCTACACCAAGATGCTGCTCGGCGCTGCGCCGTCGCTGCTGCACCCCAAGCTCGGCGAGTAAGTTCGCTTTCCCTCCCGTGCGCCCGGTTCCCTTGCCGGGCGCACCTCCGTTGCGATTTCGAAAGGTTGGGTTCACGAGCCATGCCAAGTGCTCAGGAGCTACGGCAGCAATTTGGTGAATATCGAGGCGCCATGCCCCGTCCATCAGATTTCGATTTCTTTTGGAAAGATCGCATGGCCGAGGCCGACGCCGTTGGGCTTGACTATGCGATTGAGGCGGCATCGGTCGCCGAAGCTGTGACTTGCCAGCTTTTCGACCTCTGGTTTACCGGTATGTGCGGCGCCCGCCTGCATGCCAAGTACCTTAAGCCCGTCTCGGACGAGCCCGTGCCATTGGTGCTTCAGTTCCATGGGTATCCGGGTGCAAGCCGCAGCTGGTTTGAACAGGCGTCGTTTGCTGGTATGGGCATGGCGCTGATCGCTCTCGATTGTCCTGGCCAAGGAGGTCCCTCCGAGGACATTGGTGGATTTGAGGGCACAACGGTCGCGGGCCATATCGTCGCCGGTATCGACGGCGACCCGGCCAACCTCTACTATGTCCGCTTGCATCAGGACATCCGCATCCTATGCCGTATCGTTCGCGAGCTCGAGGGCATCGATTTTGCCCGCGTATTTGTGAATGGCGCATCGCAGGGCGGCGGCTTGGGTATTGCGACCTGCGCGCTTAACAGCGAGCTTATCAATCGCGCCGCCATCCTCTATCCCTTCCTGTCGGATTTCCGCCTGGTCTGGGATTTGGATGCCGATGATATTGCCTACGAGGGCCTTCGCTATTGGTCGCGCTGGTTTGATGAGGACTCGATTCGTATTGATGAAGCCTATGCAAAGCTTGCGTACTTCGACTCCAAGAACTTCGCTCCCATGGTCAAATGCCCTGTGCTGTTTGGCACGGGAACTGCCGATATCGTTTGCCCGCCGGCAACGCAGTTTGCGGTCTACAACAACCTGACCTGCGAGAAACGCCATGAGTTCTTTGAGGGCTTTGGCCACGAGGAGATTCAGGACTTTGACGATCTGATCATTCCGTTTTTCTGCAAGGGAGGGGAGGCTCATGTCTAAGTGCGAAAGCAATGTCGATGAGCTGATTGTCCCCGAGCTTACGGGGATTCCCGGGACGGTTTCGTCAAAGCTCTCCGATTTCCGGGATTGGCGCGGCGATACTTCGGTGGATATTTCCGATTTGTGTACAGCCGTATCGAATCCTGAGGTTTGCGGGTTGACCGTTACGGCGATTGATTTTGCCAATCCGTGCGCGCGCTACTCCGAGGTCTCCTTTGAGGTCGGCGGGGATGTCGTACACGGCCGCCTGATTGAGCCCGCTGGTCGCGCCCGGACATCCGAGCTTGTGCCGCTGTGCCTGATGTTCCATGACATTGACCGGCCCGTGCGTGGATGGCATCACATGACGAGGTTTGCCGCCATGGGATATGCCGTGCTTGCGCTGGACGATGATGTGATTGGGTGCAGCGATCTGCAGCAGGGGATCACCTCGCCTGCTTTTGTCAAACGCATCCGTTGGGGCTGCGCGTTGTCGAAGGTCGCACGCAATCTTGACAGCGTGGATCCCGACCGCATGTTTGCATGGGGCGAGGGTCTTGGCGGAGGAGTCGCGCTGGCGGTTTGTGCTCTGGACGAGCGGGGCCTTGCCTGCGCGGCAGTTGCCAATCCGCTTCCCGGCGGCCTCGAGGCACTGTCGTCTCGGGTGCGCGGATCGGTACTCATGGGCACATCGCTCATGGATGCCGTGAGTGCTCCCAAGGGCCAGTTTGCCGTATTCAACGGTCTTGAGTGTGACCGGAGGCATATCATCTATGCCAAATACGCTCATGAGCGCATCAATGCGTTCGAAAACGAAGTCGTCGACTTCTTTAACCAAACGTTCTACCCGTGTTCTTTGGCCTAGGCGGCCTGGACACTGCCAACAAGAGTGGGTGGCATAGGGCCGCCCGCTAGACAACTAAGGAGATTCTTGTGGCAACTCAGCAATTCACCGGCGTTATTCCCCCCGTCGTTGTTCCCGATACCGAAGACCATCAGCTCGACGTTGCCTCCTTTGAGCGCAGCATCAACCGCATGATCGACGCCGGCGTCGACGGTCTGTTCTTCTTGGGCTCTTCGGGCGAGGTCGTATTCTCCACCGACGAGCGTCGTCGCCAGATCATCGCCGAGGCCGTCCGTATCGTCGACCACCGTGTGCCTGTCCTGGTCGGCATCATCGATACCGAGACCGAGCGCATGATCGAGCACGGTAAGGTCGCTCAGGAACTGGGCGCCGATGCCCTCGTCGCCACCTGCCCGTTCTATGCCCTGCAGGGCATGACCGAGGTCGAGGAGCACTTCCGCATCCTGCACGAGGAGCTCGACCTGCCCATCTTTGCCTATGACATTCCCGTCTGCGTTCACACCAAGCTCCCCTGGAAGCTCCTTGCCAAGCTCGGCGCCGAGGGCGTCCTTGCTGGCGTTAAGGATTCCTCGGGTGATGACATCTCGTTCCGCTACCTCGTTCAGGAGAACGAGAAGAACGGCCATCCGATGAGCATCCTCACCGGTCACGAGGTCGTTGTCGACGGCGCTTACCTTGGTGGCGCCGACGGTTCCGTCCCGGGTCTCGCCAACGTTGAGCCCGAGGGCTACGTGCGTCAGTGGAAGGCCGCTCAGGCTGGTGACTGGGCTACCGTCAAGGCCGAGCAGGATCGCCTCAATGAGATTTCGCACATCTGGGATGTCACCTCGGGCGTCCAGGGCTATGCCGGTGGCGTCGGCGCCTTCAAGACCGCTATGAACCTCATGGGTATCTTCGACAGCCCGACCATGCCGCGCCCGGTGAAGGCCATGACCGGCGAGAACGTCGAGGCGATCAGGAAGGTTCTCCAGGACAACGGTCTGCTGTAAAGCTTCTCCAGGCACCCGATCTTGGGGCTCAAGTGGTCGGGCGTGACCCATTAGGTCAACGCCCGACCACTTTCGCCCCAACCTCGGGCAGCTGGGAAACCTTTATCAACCTGTGGCGATAATTCTGCCCTCATTTCCTGTAGTTGTTTTAATCTCCTAAGGAGAGCGACATGGAGAACAAGTACGTTTGCTCCGTCGATATCGGCGGCACCAAGATTGCGACTGCCATTATGGAGTATCCGACTGATGGCGGCGTGCCCCATCCGGTCTTTGAAGCTGAGGTTCCCACCGAGGCCCAAGAGGGCGGCGAGGCCGTCTTCCAGCGTATCGAGGCGTCCATCAAGGCTGCTCTCGAGGCGAATCCCGATGTCGAGGTCCTTGGCGTCGGTATCGGTGCCGCCGGCGTCGTCGATCCCAAGACGGGCGCCATCGCGTATGCCAATGAGATCATGCCCGGCTGGTCCGGCGTTCAGTTGGGGCCACGTCTGCGCGAGGACCTCGGTCTTCCCGTTGCCGTTGTAGGCGACGTGCAGGCTCATGCTCTGGGCGAGGCCCACTGGGGCGTCGGCAAGGGCAAGTTCTCCGTCTTGTGTCTTGGCATCGGTACGGGCATCGGCGGCGCATATGTCGAGAACGGCCGCGTGATGCAGGGCTTCCATGGTGCTGCTGGCCATATGGGCCACATCGAGTGCTCGGCTGCCGCCGGCATTCCCTGCGCCTGCGGGCGTTCTGGCCATCTGGAGTCGGTTGCTTCGGGCACTTCCATTGGTCGAATGTATGACGAGCGCTTTGGTCGCGTTGACCCCAGCCGTCCTTCTGTCGGACGCGACGTAAACGACCTGTGCCGTGCGGGCGACGCAAAGGCGACCGAGGTCATCCATGACGCCGGCTTTGCGCTGGGTGCCAGCTTGGGCTCGCTCGCTAACATCCTGGACCCTGAGGTCATCGTGCTTTCGGGCGGCGTGATTCACCAAGGTCCCGATTGGCGTTCGCAGACATGGAAGGATTCGGTGCACGAGGGCTATGCCAGCCAGGCGCTCGATCCGCTTCAGGACACGCCGATCCTCATCGGTTCTCTGGAGGGCGATGCTCCGCTCATCGGTGCCGCTGAGCATCTTCTCGCCTCGTTGAAGTAAACGTATCTGCTGTAGGAGCCTCCCGAGACAACACGCCTCGGGAGGCTGTTCTGAGAAAGGTTGCAGCCTTATGACCGTCGATCCTTTGATTCAATCCCTGAAGGGCAAGCTCGTCGTGAGCGTTCAGGCGTATATGGGCGAGCCGCTTCGTACGCCCGAGACCATGGCGCAAATGTCTCGCGCTTGCGAGCTCGGCGGAGCCGCCGCTATTCGCTGCCAGGGCCTTGCCGACATTGCCGCCATTAAGGGTCGCTGTGAGGTTCCCGTCATCGGCCTGTGGAAGGATGGGCATGAGGGCGTCTACATCACGCCGACGCTGCGTCACGCCCGCGCCTGCGTCGCTGCCGGTGCCGATATCGTGGCGATCGACGCCACCGATCGTCCGCGCCCCGATGGCAAGACAGTCGAGGATACCTTCCGCCCGCTGCACGAGGAGGGTGTGCTCCTGATGGCGGACTGTGCCACCATCGAGGACATTCGCCGTGCGGTTGATATGGGCTTCGACCTGGTATCCACCACGCTCTCTCATGGTGTCGCCGCCATCGACTGCACCATGGCCGATGGCCCCGATCTGCCGCTCCTGCGTCAGGCGACCGAGGAATTCCCCGGCCTTCCCATCATTTGCGAGGGTCGCGTGCATACGCCCGAGGAGGCTCGCGCCGCGATCGATGCTGGCGCCTGGGCCGTTGTCGTCGGCACCGCCATCACGCACCCCACGAGTATTACGAGTTGGTTCAAGGCTGCGCTTGAGGCGTAAGACGGACCTCGTATCCGCTCAGGGCGGTATACTCATTAAAGGCAATTGACCGCGCGGGATCCGGGTTGCTGGGTCCCGCGCTTGTTTTTAGGAGGCAGCACATGCAAAAGGGAGATGCCATGGATGCGGCGGAGCGCTCGGAGCGCATCCCCGATATCGTCATCATCACCGGAATGTCCGGATCGGGCCGAACGCAGGCCATGCATGTGTTCGAGGACATGGGTTACTTTTGCATCGACAACTTGCCTCCGCGTCTGATCGCCCAGCTTGCCGAACTCGTCGGCATCAATACGGGCGTGGGCAGGCATCTTGCCGTCACCTGCGATTTGCGTAGCCAGGGACTGTTTGACGAGTTACTCGATGCGGTCGCTGCGCTCGAAGAGCGCGAGATGAGCTGCGACATCGTGTTCCTGGAGGCTTCTGACGAGGTGCTGATCCGTCGTTATAGCGAAAACCGCCGCCGCCATCCCATTGCCAAGCCGGGGGAGACTACGGCCGACGCGATTCAGCGCGAGCGCCTGCAGCTGCAGGGTGTGCGCGATCGAGCCGATATGATCATCGACACGAGCCGCCTGCGCACCTCTGCCCTGCGCAACAAATTGCGCATGGCGTTCTCCGAGTTGTCCGACCAGCAGCTCATGGACGTTCACGTGTTCTCGTTTGGCTTTAAGCACGGTATGCCCGTCGAGGCAGACATCATGATCGACGTTCGCTTCCTGCCCAATCCGTTCTACGATCCCGAGATGCGCACCATGACCGGTCTCGATAAGAAAGTCTCCGACTTTGTTCTGGACCATCCTAAGACCCAGGAGTTCTGGAAGGCCTGGACGCAGCTGCTCGATACGGTCATGCCCGGCTATATCGCGGAGGGCAAGCCGCAACTTTCTATTGCCATCGGTTGCACGGGCGGCCAACACCGCAGCGTTGCCATCGCCGAGGCCACGGCACGTTATTTGGAAGGCGCCCAGTATCACGTGAGCATTTCCCATCGCGACCTGTCGCGCGCGAACACGAAAGCATAGGCCTGCATGTCGTTTACCGCGGAGGTGCGTGACGAGCTCGCGCGCTGCGAACCTGAATGTGAATACTGCGATTTGTCGACGCTTGCCGCCCTGACGCGCGTGAGCGGTACACTTTCGCTGGCCGGCTCCGGGCGGTATCGTTTGACGGTCGCGACCGAGACGGGCGCCGTCGCGCGCACGATGATCACACTGACGCATCGCATCCTTAAGCTCAAAACGGAATTCACCGTTCGTAAATCGGTCTTGCATAAGGTCCGTAACTATCTCATTACCCTGCCCGATCAACCCGACCTGGACAAGGCTCTGGTGCTGCTGGGCATTCTCGACCGCAGGGGAGGGCTCGTCGCCGGTGTTCCCCGGCACATCGTTGCCCGTCCCTGCTGCAGGCTTGCCTACATCCGCGGCGCGCTCATCGCTGGCGGTTTCGTGGCCGATCCCCGCGGCGACTTTCATTTGGAGATCGCGGTGCAGGGCGAGCAGTATGCCCGGGGACTCTGCGATCTATTGGAGCAGATCGGGGTCCATGCGCGCGTTAACGCGCGGCGCGGCTCCTTTGCTGTCTACATTAAGAGCGCCGAGGAGATCGAGCATCTTTTAAAGCTGATTGGTGCCAAGCGCAGCGTTGCCGAGATTGAGGAAGCGCGCGCGGTCAAGTTGGTTAAGAACGATGTGAACCGTCGCGTGAATGCCGAGCTCGCCAACCAGACCAGAAGCGCCGGTGCTGCCCAACATCAGCTTGCGTTGATCGATGAGCTCGAGCAGCGTGGGCTTCGCGATGAGCTTCCGGATGCATTGGCGGTCTTTTGCGACCTGCGCGAGCGCTACCCCGATCTGTCGCTGCGTGATTTGGGGGAGATGGCTGACCCTCCCTTGTCGAAGTCGGCCCTCTACCATCGAGTTTTGAGGCTTGAAAAGCTCATTGAAGCAAACAGGTAGTTTAAAGTATCGACTTATATACGGATTTAGCTGCTATTTTATTCTTTAAAACGTTTTAACGTAAATTTGATTTTCAATTTCGACCATTCTCGTGAAATTCAAGTCCAAAAAAAGGTATATTAGGCGAGTGGTTAGTTTGTGGGCCTCAACGGCAGGCGCTGTAGCTTGCGGGGGCCTTACGAAAGGAGACACAATGGCAGTAAAGGTTGCTATTAACGGCTTCGGTCGCATCGGTCGTCTGGCCTTCCGTCAGATGTTCGGTCATGAGGGCTCCGAGATCGTCGCTATCAACGACCTCACCTCTCCCGACATGCTCGCTTACCTGCTGAAGTACGACTCCACGCAGGGCAACTACGCTCGCGATCACGAGGTCGTTGCTGGCGAGGATTCCATCACCGTTGACGGCAAGGAGATCAAGATCTACAAGGAGGCCGACGCCAACAACCTGCCTTGGGGCGACCTCGACGTCGACGTCGTTCTCGAGTGCACCGGCTTCTACACCAGCAAGGCTAAGGCTCAGGCCCACATCAACGCTGGCGCCAAGAAGGTCGTCATCTCCGCTCCGGCTGGCAGCGATCTGCCCACCATCGTGTACAACGTCAACCACGAGACGCTGACCGCTGAGGACAACATCATCTCTGCTGCTTCCTGCACCACCAACTGCCTCGCCCCGATGGCCAAGGGTCTGAACGACTTCGCTCCCATCGTGTCCGGCATCATGACCACCATTCACGCCTGGACTGGCGACCAGATGCCGCTCGACGGCCCGCAGCGCAAGGGCAACAAGCGTCGTAGCCGCGCCTGCGCCGTCAACATCGTCCCCAACTCCACCGGTGCTGCCAAGGCTATCGGCCTGGTTCTCCCCGAGCTCAACGGTAAGCTCATCGGTGCCGCCCAGCGTGTCCCGACGCCGACCGGCTCCATCACCAACCTCTACGCTGTCGTTGACAAGAAGGTCACTGTCGACGAGGTCAACGCTGCTATGAAGGCCTACGCTGCCACCATCTCTGAGACCTTCGGTTACAACGAGGACGACATCGTCTCCACCGACATCATCGGCGAGACCCACGGCTCCATCTTCGACGCCACTCAGACCATGTGCTCTGACCTCGGCAACGGCCAGACCCTCGTTCAGGTCACCTCTTGGTACGACAACGAGAACTCTTACACCTCTCAGATGGTCCGCACCATCAAGTACTTCGAGAAGTTCGTTGCTTAATTTAGCTTTTAGCGAATAGCTCGTTGAGCGTCTAAAGAAGGGCGCGGCCTTATAGGGCTTACACCCTAAGGTCGCGCCCTTTTTATAGGAAATCGTCTGCCGTAATGGAAGGCAGACACGTACGAAAGGTAGAAGCAAACATGGCCTTTACCAAGAAGACCGTCCGCGACATCGATGTCGACGGCAAGCGCGTTCTCGTCCGCGTTGACTTCAACGTGCCTATCAAGGATGGCGTCGTTGGCGACACCACCCGCATCAAGGCTGCCCTGCCCACCATCAACTATCTCGTTGAGCACAATGCTCGCGTCATCCTCATGAGCCACCTCGGCCGTCCCGAGGGCACCGGCTTCCAGCCCGAGCTGTCCCTCGAGCCCGTCGCCAAGAAGCTCGCTGAGCTCTCTGGTCTCGACGTTGCCTTCGTCGCCGACACCTACGGCGAGAAGGCCGCCGAGGCCGTCGCCGCCGTCGAGCCGGGCAAGGTCCTCGTTCTCGAGAACGTCCGTTTTGACAAGCGTGAGAAGAAGAACGATCCCGAGATCGCCAAGATCCTCGCTTCCTATGGCGACGTCTTCGTCCTCGATGCCTTCGGTACCGCTCACCGCGCCCAGGGTTCCGTTGTGGGCCCCGCCGCTTACCTGCCCGCAGTCGCTGGCTTCCTGCTCGAGAAGGAGGTCGACACGCTGACCGGCATCTTCGCCGAGCCCGAGCGCCCCTTCGTCGCTATCGTCGGCGGTTCCAAGGTTTCCTCCAAGATTGGCGTTCTCGATCACCTCATCGACTCCGCTGATACCCTGATCATCGGTGGCGGCATGGCCTACACCTTCTTCCTGGCTCAGGGCCTGACCGTCGGTCAGTCCCTCAAGGAAGAGGACTGGGTCGAGCGCGCCGGCGAGATGCTCAAGAAGGCCGAGGAGAAGGGCGTCAAGATCCTGCTCCCCATCGATAACCGCGTTGCCGATCACTTTGGCGAGGACGCTGTCCCCGAGGTTGTCGCTTCCGACGCTATCCCCGATGACCGCGAGGGCATGGACATCGGCCCCAAGACCGAGGAGCTTTACGCCGAGGCCGTCAAGGGCGCCAAGACCGTGTTCTGGAATGGCCCCATGGGCGTCTTCGAGTTCGACAACTTCGCTCACGGCACCCAGGCTATCGCCGAGGCTGTCGCCGAGGCCGACTGCACCTCGATCATCGGCGGCGGCGACTCTGTCGCAGCTGTCAACAAGTTCAACCTGGCCGACAAGATGAGCTGGATCTCCACCGGTGGTGGCGCTTCCATGGAGCTCGTCGAGGGTAAGGCCCTGCCCGGAGTGGAGGCGCTTCTCGATGCCTAATCGCACCCTTCTTATCGCTGGTAACTGGAAGATGAACAACGACGTCGCCGAGGCCGCCAAGCTCGCCGACGAGCTAGCTCAGGCTCTGCCCGAGGTTCCGGCTGGCGTCGAGGTGCTCGTGTGCCCTCCGACCATCGACATCACCACGGTTCATGACCGCATTCAGGCTGCCCCCATCGCCCTCGGTGCACAGAACGTGTACTGGGAGGCCAAGGGTGCCTTCACCGGTGAGTCCTCTTGCGACATGCTCAAGTCCGCTGGCTGCACCTACTGCATCATCGGTCACTCCGAGCGTCGCGACTATTTCCACGAGACCGACGAGGACCAGAACAAGAAGGCCAAGGCTCTCGTTGCCGCCGGTCTTGTTCCCGTCTTCTGCTGCGGCGAGTCCCTCGAGGTCCGCGAGGCTGGCACCTATGTCGAGCACGTCGTGAACCAGGTCAAGGCTGGCCTTGCTGGTCTTGAGATCACCTGCCCCAAGCAGGTCGTCGTCGCTTACGAGCCCATCTGGGCCATCGGCACCGGCAAGACCGCTACCGCTGAGGACGCTCAGGAGGTCTGCGGCGCTATCCGTGAGACCCTCAAGGAGATGTTCGGCGAGGAGCTCGCTAACGGCATCCGCGTTCTCTATGGTGGCTCTGCCAAGCCCGGCAACATCGCCGAGCTCGTCGCCAAGCCCGACGTTGACGGCGCCCTCGTGGGCGGCGCTTCGCTCAAGGCTGCCGACTTCGCCTCTATGGTCGTCAAGGCAGGCGAGTAGGACATATGGCACAGCGTCACCTTCCTGCACTCCTGATCATCATGGATGGCTGCGGCCTGGCTCCGGCCGATGGCGAGAACGCCGTCGCCGCTGCCAAGACGCCCTTCCTTGATAGCCTGTACGAGAAGTATCCTCACACCACGCTCGGCGCTTCGGGCGAGGACGTGGGCCTTCCCGACGGCCAGATGGGCAACTCCGAGGTGGGCCACCTCAACATCGGTGCCGGCCGCATCGTCTTCCAGGAACTTTCGCGCATCAACAACGCCATCAAGGATGGCTCCATCGCCAAGAACGAGGTTTTCGTCAAGGCTATGGACGATGTCAAGGCCGAGGGTAAGACCCTTCACCTTATGGGCCTTATGAGCCCTGGCGGCGTTCACTCCCACATGAACCACGTCGAGGCTCTGGTCAAGATGGCTGCCCAGCATGGGATCAAGACCGTTCGCGTTCACGCCTTTATGGATGGCCGCGACGTCGATCCGCAGTCCGGTGCCGGCTACATGAGCGAGTTCTGCGCCTTCCTGGCTAAGATCTCCGAGGAGACCGGTTGCGACGCTCGCGTTGCCACCGTCTCGGGCCGTTATTGGGCCATGGACCGCGATAATCGTTGGGAGCGCATCCAGCGCGCCTACGACGTCATGGTCAACGCGTCCGATGCCGATACCGACCCCGTTGCCGGTATCAAGGCCTACTACGAGAAGGACCCGCGCGGCGACGAGTTCGTCGAGCCCTTCGCTGCCCACAACGAGGGCATCCACGAGGGCGACGCGGCCATCTTCTTCAACTTCCGTCCCGACCGCGCCCGTCAGATGACCCGCGTTTTCACGGACAAGGAGTTCGACGGCTTTGAGCGTGAGCAGATCAAGCTTTCGCACTTTGTGACGATGACCGAGTACGATCCGACGTTTGACGTTGAGGTCGCCTTCCCCAAGACGTTCCCCGAGAACGTCCTGGCCGACGTCATCGCAGCCAATGGCTTGAAGCAGCTGCACACCGCCGAGACCGAGAAGTACGCCCACGTGACGTTCTTCCTCAACGGTGGCATCGAGGAGCCCAAGGAGGGCGAGGAGCGCGTGCTCGTCGCTTCCCCCAAGGTTGCTACCTACGATCTGCAGCCCGAGATGAGCGCTCCCGAGGTTACCGAGAAGCTCGTCTCCGCTATTAACGAGGATCGCGCTGACTTCTACATCGTGAACTTCGCGAACTGCGACATGGTTGGTCACACCGGCGTGTTCGATGCTGCCGTCAAGGCTGTCGAGGCCGTTGACGAGGCTCTCTCCAAGGTTGTCCCGGCGATTCTCGCCAAGGGCGGCTTTGCGCTGATCACCGCCGACCATGGCAACGCCGACCACATGTTTGACGTCGCTACCGACGGTTCCAAGCATCCGTTTACGGCTCACACCACCAACCGTGTGCCGTTCATCATCGTTGATGAGAAGGCCAAGCTTACCGGTATCGAGGACGGTCGTCTCTCCGATATCGCTCCGACCATGCTCACCATTGCTGGTCTCGAGCCTTCCGCCGAGATGACGGGTCGCGTGCTCGCCACCGAGGCCTAAAGAAAACAACTAACGTTTTCTTGTAAGGGGGTTGTCCACGTCCGGGCAACCCTCTTTTGCGCTATTTCTACCCCGTCCCCAAATGGCAGATGGGGGAGTGCTCGAGGTTGTGGTACAGTACTGGAGTTTGAATTGTTCTATTAAGGAGCTTATCTATGGGTCCGTTCCAGATTCTTCTGTTTGTCGTTTGGGCTGTGTCTGCCGTGGCGCTGACGATTCTCGTTCTGATGCACTCCGGTAAGGGCACCGGTGTTTCGGATATGATCGCCAGCTCTCTGTATAATTCCACCTCTGCCACGGGCGTTATGGAGCAGAACCTGGACCGCCTGACCGTTATCATGGCTGTCGTGTTTGCCGTGTGCGTCGTGCTGTGCATGTTCTTCTTCCCCCAGGGCATCGTGGGCTACTAAGCTCGAGTTGCATATACGCTTGAAAAGGGTTCCGCAAGTGCGGGACCCTTTTTGTTTACATGTTTGTAACAGGGTCAAAATATCCCCACATACTTCGCCTAACTAAAGAAATTCTCGACCGTTAACCGGAATCAGCGCCAAATTGTGCATAAAATGCGCTACTGTATTGCAAACGTTGGCCCGCATTGCATAACCAGCCATAACGGCGGACCGCGTTTGAATGGTTCGATCGGGTTGTCTCGACGTTGCCCAATCGAATTCACTTTGTCCTATCTCATAAGGAGGATGGCATGGCTGATTCTATGTTCCACCAGCCCGTTATGGGTCGTCGCGCCTTTGTTGGCGGCACCCTCGCTGCGAGCTCCATGGCTTTTCTTGCCGCATGCGGCAAGAAGGGCGGCGACGCTTCCGGTTCTGAGTCCGGTTCGACGCTGAACTTCTACATTAACAACCCGGTTTGCATCGACCCCTACAACGTCCAGGAGGATCAGGGCACTCAGGTCAACTACCAGCTGTTCGATGCTCTGACCACCTACGACAACGAGAAGGGCGAGATTGTCCCGCTGGCTTGCGAGTCCTTCGAGGCCAACGATGACGCCACCGAGTTCACCTTCAAGATCAAGAAGGCCAAGTTCCACAACGGTGACGACGTTACCTCCAAGTCCTTCAAGCTCGGTTGGGAGCGTCTGGT
Organism: Collinsella sp. OM07-12; assembly: GCF_003438275.1. Lineage (NCBI taxonomy): Bacteria > Bacillati > Actinomycetota > Coriobacteriia > Coriobacteriales > Coriobacteriaceae > Collinsella > Collinsella sp. OM07-12. The sequence goes on along the minus strand of NZ_QSTQ01000024.1, from coordinate 5,669 downwards.
CAACACCAAGTCGGCCATCGCTACCGAGTATGGTCCTTCCGAGGTCTCCTATCACCTTTCCATGGTCGAGGGCTATGACGATCTGCTTGCCGGTAACGCTACCGAGCTCAGCGGTGTTACTTGCCCCGACGATGAGACCCTCGTCGTCAAGCTGTCTTCCGCTTACGCCGACTTCCCCTTCGTCGCATCTCACCCGGCTCTGGCCCCGGTTCCCGAGTGCGCCGAGTCCGATGTCAAGAGCTTCTACCTCGCCCCGATCGGTAACGGCCCGTTCATGATGGACGGCAAGTGGGAGGATGGTCAGGAGATCAACCTCAAGAAGTTCGACGATTACTATGGCGACAAGGCCAAGATCGATGGCATCCACTTCCAGGTCATCAAGGACATGGAGACCGCTTACAAGGAGTTCCAGGCCGGTAACCTCGATGTCTGCGACGTTCCCGTTGCTCAGATCGACGCCGCCAAGAAGGATCGCGGCGTGTCCAAGGACGGCTACACCATGGGTGACGGCGAGCGCATGCTGCTCGGCGCCGAGCCTTCCACGTACTACCTGACCTGCAACAACACGGCCGAGCCGTTCAATAACGCTGACCTGCGTAGGGGCATCTCCCTGGCCATCAACCGTGAGGCCATCTGCAAGACCATCTTCAAGGGCACCCGTACCCCCGCTGACGGCATCGTTCCTCCGGGAATCGCCGGCTACAAGGAGGGCGCATGGGAGTTCTGCGAGTACAACGTTGATAAGGCCAACGAGTACCTCGACAAGGTTGCTCCTGCCGGCGCCAACGGCGACCGCGGCATCAACGTGACCCTGTCCTACAACCAGGACGGTGGACACAAGGAGATCATGGAGTCCATCATCGGTGACCTCGCCAAGGTGGGCGTTACCGCTACTTCCGATACCCCTGAGTGGTCTGCCCTGCTCGAGCAGTATCAGAACTTCAACTATCAGTTTGGTCGTCTGGGCTGGATCGCCGACTACCCGATTATGGACAACTTCCTGTACCCGCTGTTCCACTCCGACTCCCTCGGCGGCGACAACCGTTCCGGTTACAGCAACCCCGAGTTCGACGCTAAGGTTGACGAGGCTCGTACCACGGTTGACGACGATGAGCGTATCGCCAAGATGCAGGAGGCCGACGCTATGGTCGCTGCCGACTGCCCGGTCATCCCGGTGATGTTCTACACGCACACCATCGCCGGCTCCGATCGCATCAAGCACCTCTATGTTGATCCGCAGAAGCACGCCGATCTGGGTACCGCTGAGCTCGCCTAAGAGTTGCAGCTTCCGTGAGGGTCAAGTATTTACGTAGACCTCATGGGAAACATACAGTTCCCCCTAACCTGGGGTAAACTGGCTGATGGTAATTTTGGGATGCCGGTCTGGCGATCGGCATCCCATTTAGGTTAATCCCTAGATAGGGGAGTGGTATGGGTAAGTACATCGTTAAACGTGTGCTTCAGTTCATCCCGGTGTTTTTGGGCGTCACGCTGATTCTGTTCGCCCTCCAGAATATCGTGCCGGGAGATCCGATCAAGCTGATCGGTGGAGACAAGGCTCTGTCCCCCGAGGTGGAGCTTCAGCTTCGCGTTCGCTATCACCTGGTCCAGTCGGACGAGGATGGCAACGCGATTCTTGACGAGAACGGCGACCCCGTTCAAACGTCGCTCGTGGACCGTTACTTGTATTACATGAACGGCCTGCTTCATGGCGATCTGGGCAATTCGTATCAGCGCAAGCTGCCGGTTACGGAAATCTTTGCCCAGAAGTATCCGTATACGGTCAAACTTGCCGCGTGCGCCATCGTGCTCGAGGCAATCATGGGTATCGGTGCGGGTATCATTTCGGCAGTAAAGCGTTACTCCTTCTGGGATATTTTGGTAACGCTGACCACGTCGATCCTCGTTGCCGTTCCTGCCTTCTGGCTCGGTATGTTGTTGCAGCTGTTCTTTGGTGTCATCCTCAAGGATGCCACCGGCGGCGCTTTCTCCATGCCGATCTCGGGTGCTGGTGGTTCCAGCTCTCAGTATCAGGATTGGATGCACTATGTGCTTCCGACCATTACGCTGGCTTCGGTTTCGACCGCCTATGCTGCCCGCATCATGCGCTCGCAGCTGCTCGACGTCATGAACCAGGATTACATCCGCACAGCAAAGGCCAAGGGTCTCTCCAATCGTGAGATCATCATCAAGCATGCGCTTAAGAATGCACTCATCCCCGTCGTTACCTATATTGGTGTCGACTTCGGCGCCATGCTTTCGGGCGCCATCCTGACCGAGACGGTCTTTAACTGGCCCGGTATTGGCTATGAGGTCTACCGCGCCATCAGCATGCGCGACTGGCCCATCGTTATGGGCGGCGTTACGCTCATCGTTGTCGTCGTTATGGTGATCAACCTGCTCGTCGACATTAGCTATGCATTCCTCGACCCGCGCATCCGCCTTGGCGGTCCGTCGGATAAGGCTTAAGGGAGGTACGTCTCATGCAGGAAACTGATTCTCAGTCTCAGGGGCAGGCTACCGCCACCAAGGCCGCATCTGCTCCCGCCAAGTCCCGCACCCTGTGGGGCGACGCTTTCAAGCGTCTTCGTAAGAACAAGCTCGCCGTTATCGGTGTCTGCTGGATTATCATCGTTGTTGTGGTTGCCCTGACCGCCGATTTGTGGGCTAAGCCCTGGCTCGGTTCGCCGACGGCCTCCGACTCGACTACCATGGCCGAGACTTCGCTGTTGGCTCCGTGTGCCGAGCACCCGTTTGGCACCGACTCCCTTGGTCGTGACATTCTCGTCCGTGTTATCTACGGTGCACGCGTTTCGCTTTCCGTCGGTATTATGGCCACCGCCATCTCCACGGTGATCGGTCTGGTCATGGGCGCCCTCGCCGGTTTCTATGGTGGCATCTGGGATACGATCATCATGCGCTGCGCGGACATCTTCCTGGCGTTCCCGTACGTCCTATTCGTTGTCGCCATGATCGCCGTTATCGGCCGTGGTCTTCAGAACGTCTTTATCGCCATCGGTATTCTCGGCTGGCCTTCGATTGCGCGCGTCTTCCGATCCGCGATCCTGACGGTCAAAGAGAACGACTATGTTGACGCCGCTCGCGCTATGGGTGCATCCGATGCCCGTATCGTTATGCGCCATATCTTCCCGAACTCCGTTGCTTCTATCGTGGTCTACGCGACCATGAACATTGGTGGCGCTATTCTGACCGAGTCCGCTCTGTCCTTCCTTGGCATGGGCGTTATCCCGCCTACGCCTTCGTGGGGCTCCATGATTCAGGACGGTCAGCAGTATCTTCTGACTGCTCCCTGGATGATGATCATGCCCGGTCTGGCAATTCTCTCGACGGTGCTCGCCTTCACTCTACTTGGTGACGGTCTGCGCGACGCCCTCGACGTCAAGATGAAGGACGCATAAGGATGAAGAAGAACAAGAACTATGTGGACCTGAAGGACCAGCCGGTTCCCGAGGGCCAGCATCTGCTCGAGGTCGATGACCTTAAGATGTATTTCCACACCGAGGATGGCGTCGTTCGCGCCGTCGATGGTGTGTCCTACACGCTCGATCGCGGTGAGACCCTGGGTGTCGTCGGTGAGTCCGGCTCTGGTAAGTCCGTGACCGCCATGACCATCATGGGCCTTATCTCGATGCCTCCGGGAAAGATTGAGGGCGGTGACGTTCGCTATCGCGGTCGTTCCATCCTCGAGATGACCGAGGAAGAGATGCAACACATTCGCGGTAACGATATCGCGATGATCTTCCAGGATCCTATGACCTCCCTTAACCCGGTCTATAAGATCGGTAAGCAGGTGGGCGAGGGCCTTCGTCTGCACCGTGGCTACTCCAAGCAGGAGGCGCTCAAGCGCGCCACCGAGCTTTTGGACCTCGTTGGTATCCCCGAGCCCGAGAAGCGCGTCAACGAGTATCCGCACCAGTTCTCCGGCGGCATGCGTCAGCGTGTCATGATCGCTATGGCTCTTGCCTGCGATCCCGATATTCTGATTGCCGACGAGCCCACGACTGCTCTGGACGTTACCATTCAGGCTCAGATTATCGAGCTCATGCAGGAGATGCAGGAGAAGAACGGCAACGCCATTATCATGATTACCCATGACCTGGGTGTTGTCGCCGATATGGCCGATAAGATCATGGTTATGTACGCCGGTCGTCCCGTCGAGTTCGGTACTGCTGAGGAAATCTTCTACGAGAGCCGCCATCCCTACACCTGGGGTCTTATCCGCTCCATCCCGGAGCAGGCTATCGATGAGAAGAAGCCGCTTACGCCGATCCACGGCAACCCGCCCTCGCTCATGAACCTGCCCGAGGGTTGCGTGTTCTCGCCTCGTTGCCCCTATGCGACGGACAAGTGCCGCAAGCAGCGCCCCGAGCGCGTTGTTACCGAGTCTGGTCATTACTCTGCGTGCCACTACTCCGGTGACCCCGAGTTCCTCAAGAACGCTCCTGAGACGTCCCGTACCCGCAAGGATTCCAAGAAGGGAGGCGAGGCGTAATGGCAGATACCAACGAGCGTACTCCGCTGCTTAAGGTCGAGCACCTCTCTAAGGAGTTCCCCGCTGAGTCCGGCATGTTCGCCAAGCGCTTCTCCAAGCGTGTCGTCTCTGCTGTGAATGACATTTCGTTCGAGATTTATCCGGGCGAGACCTTTGGCCTGGTCGGCGAGTCTGGCTGCGGTAAGTCCACCACGGGCCGCACCATCATGCGCCTGACCAAGCCGACGGCAGGCAAAGTGTTCTTCCAGGGCAAAGACGTTGCCGAGATGAGCAAGCACGAGATCAAGGATATGCGTCGCGAGATGCAGTTCATCTTCCAGGACCCCTATGCTTCGCTCAACCCTCGCATGACCATCGGCGAGATTGTTTCTGAGCCCATGACCATTCATGGCGTGGGTACCAAGGAAGAGCGTATCGAGCGCGTCCGCGAGCTGCTGGACGTCGTCGGTCTGAACCCCGAGCACATCAACCGCTATCCGCACGAGTTCTCGGGCGGCCAGCGCCAGCGTGTCGGCATCGCCCGCGCGTTCGCTCTGAAGCCCAAGCTGATCATCTGCGACGAGCCCGTCTCTGCACTTGACGTATCCATTCAGGCCCAGGTTCTGAACCTTCTTAAGGAGCTCCAGGACAAGTTCGGTACGGCTTATCTCTTCATTGCTCACGACCTCTCTGTCGTGCAGCACATTTCTGATCGCGTTGCCGTTATGTATCTGGGCAAGATGGTCGAGGTTTCGGACTGGAAGACGCTCTACAGTGAGCCGCACCACCCGTACACGCAGTCGCTGCTGTCTGCTGTGCCGGTGCCCGATCCGGATATCCAGAAGACCCGCAAGCGCATCATTCTCGCTGGCGATCCGCCGTCGCCGCTGGATCCGCCGACCGGATGCCGTTTCCACACGCGCTGCCCGATCGCGCAGGGCATCTGCTCCGAGAAGCTTCCTGAGTTTAAGGAAGTTGCCCCGGGTCACTGCTGCGCGTGCCACTTCGCCGAGCCGTTCCCGATCAAGGAATCGCACATCGACCTGTAGTCGGTTGTTATTGTTCGGGCCCGCCCTGGTGTTACTTTTCAGAACGTCCTCGGACATGTCGGAAGCCCCGCTGCGCGCTACGCGCTGCGGGGCTTCCTCCGTCCTGCGGAGTGTTCTGAAAAGTAACA
>NZ_QSTQ01000023.1:0-41272 GCF_003438275.1 Collinsella sp. OM07-12 | reverse complement strand
CGCGGTAACGTCGCCTTCCTGGGCGGCCCGCTGCAGTATCTCTCCGAGCTGCGCCACCGCTTCTACCTCACGCTCAACCTGGACGAGGAGCACCGCATCGTGCCCCAAAACGCCCACCTGTTTGTGGCGAGCGGCGCCGCCATGGCGCACGAGTCCAGCAAGCTCAGCACGTTCCCGCAGCTCATCGAGGCCATCGATAGCCTCGGCGACACGCAGGGTGCCGAGGTCGAGCGCCTGGATCCGCTCTTTGCCACCGACGAGGATTTTGCCGAGTTCAAAACCCGCCACGACACCGAGGTTGTCCCCAAGGGCAAGCTTGACGGCTACACCGGCCGCGTGTTCATTGGTATCGATGCCGGCTCCACCACCATGAAGGCCGCGCTCGTGGGGGAGGACGGTCAGCTGTTGCACACCTGGTACGGCAACAACAACGGCGACATCCTGGGCACGGCCAAGGTCATCATGGCCGATTTCTACAACCACATCCCTGCCGGCTGCACCATCGGCCACGTGACCACCACCGGTTATGGCGAGGCGCTGCTCATCGAGGCGCTCAAGGCCGACTCCGGCGAGATCGAGACCGTGGCGCACCTGCGTGGCGCCAAGGCGTTTTTGCCTGGGGTCGAGTTCATTCTGGACATCGGCGGTCAGGACATGAAGTGCCTGCGCGTCAAGGACGGCGTTATCGAGCACATCATGCTCAACGAGGCCTGCTCGTCGGGCTGCGGCAGCTTTATCGAGAGTTTCGCCGTGTCTATGAACATGGACGTGCGCGCGTTCGCCGATGCCGCCATCCATGCCAAGGCCCCCGTCGACCTGGGCAGCCGCTGCACGGTCTTTATGAACTCGCGCGTCAAGCAGGCGCAAAAGGAAGGCGCCACGGTGGGCGATATCGCGGCCGGCCTGTCCTATTCCGTCATCAAGAACGCCTTGTTCAAGGTCATTAAGCTGCGCGATCCCAAGGAGATCGGCAGTCAGGTGATCGTCCAGGGCGGCACCTTTATGTCCGACGCCACGCTGCGTGCGTTTGAGCAGCTCACCGGTGTTCACGCCGTGCGTCCCGACATTGCCGGCTGCATGGGCGCCTATGGTGCGGCCCTGCTCGCCCGCGATCGCGCCGGCGCCGACGGCACCTCGACCATCCTTTCGGCCGAGGACATCGCGCACCTCACTGTGACGCAAAAGCACGTCCGCTGCGGCCGCTGCTCCAACAACTGCCAGCTCACCGTCAACGACTTTGGCGGCGGTAGGCGCTTTATCACCGGCAACCGCTGCGAAAAGGGCGCCGGCCACAAAAAGCAGAAGACCGAGGCTCCCAACCTCTTCAAAAAGAAAAACGAGCTGCTCTTTGGCCGCGAGGTCCTGAGTCCCGACGAGGCCCCGCGCGGCACCGTCGGTATCCCGCGTGCGCTCAACATGTACGAGAACTACCCCTTCTGGCATGCGTTCTTTACGCGCCTGGGCTTTAGCGTGCAGCTGTCCGACCAGTCGAGCAAGAAGACCTACCAGGCGGGCATCGAGTCCATGCCGTCCGAGAGCGTGTGCTATCCGGCCAAGATGAGCCACGGCCATGTGATGAACCTCATCGACCGTGACGTCGACTTTATCTGGATGCCGTGCGTGCGCTGGGAGCGCAAGGAGGACCCGACGGCTGGTAACTGCTACAACTGCCCCATCGTCATGAGTTACCCCACGGCGCTGGCGCTCAACATCGACGAGATCCGCGAACAGAACATCGAGTTCCTGTATCCGTTTGTGCCCTATCACGATAAGACCGAGCTCAAGCGCCGCTTGTACCAGGTGCTCGCCGTCGACCGCGTGGCCGACGCCGAGGCCGGTCGCGGTCGCGTGCGCGGACCCAAGATCACCCGCTCCGAGATCGATGCCGCCGTCAATGCCGCCTATGAGGCCGACGCCCGTTTCCACGAGGATATCCAGACCATGGGCGAGGAGGCTCTTAAGTGGGTCGAGGACCACGGCGGCCACGGCATTGTGCTCGCCGGCCGTCCCTACCACAACGACCCCGAGATCAACCACGCCCTGCCCGAGCTTATCTCGAGCTTTGGCTTTGCGGTCTTTACCGAGGATTCGCTCGCGCATCTGGTGAAGCCCGAGCGCCCAATCCGCGTTGTCGACCAGTGGATGTACCACTCGCGCCTCTACGCCGTGGCCCGTTTTGTGACGATGCGCAACGATCTGGACCTGATCCAGCTCAATTCCTTTGGCTGCGGCCTCGATGCCCTGACCACCGATCAGGTGCAGGAGATTCTGGAGGCCAGCGGCAAGATTTACACCGTGCTCAAGATCGACGAGGTGTCCAACCTGGGCGCCGCGCGCATCCGCATCCGCTCGCTCATGGCGGCGCTCAAGGACCAGGAGGCCGAGCGTCTGGCCGAGGCAACCGCTGCGGGTGAGGCCTACGAGCAGGGCGATGCCGCGCCGGTGGCGCCCTCCACGGATGCCCCTGCGTTCGCGAGCCGTAAGTACACGTTCGAAGCGCAGCGTGAGAGCGCCTCGACTGCATGGCCCAAGGTGCCCTTTACCGAGCAGATGCGCGACGAGGGCTACACCATTCTGTGCCCGCAGATGGCGCCAATCCACTTTGACCTGGTCAAAGAGGTGTTCCGTGGTGCCGGCTACAACCTGGAGCTGCTGCCCTCGACCGATCACGACGCCGTCGAGGCCGGCCTGCGCTACGTGAACAACGACATCTGCTACCCGTCCATTTTGGTGACCGGTCAGATTATGGAGGCCATCGAGAGCGGCCGATACGACCTGTCCAAGACCGCCGTAGTCATCAGCCAGACCGGCGGCGGCTGCCGTGCCACCAACTACATCGCGCTCATCCGCAAGGCCCTGCGCGAGAGTGGTCATCCCGAGATCCCCGTGATCTCGCTTTCGGCCGTGGCGCTCGGCGAGGACAACCCCGGCTTCAAGATTACGCCGGCGCTGCTTAAGCAGGCTGTGTACGCGGTGCTCTTTGGCGACGTGATGATGCAGATGCTCTACCGCTGCCGCCCGTACGAGGCCACGCCCGGTGCCGCCAACGCGCTCTACGAGGAGTACATGGCGCGCGCCCGCAAGCTCGCGCCCAAGTTCAACAGGCATAACTACACCAAGCTTGCTCGCGAGGCCATCCGCGCGTTCGACACCATGCCGCTTGTGGGCGAGGGCACCAAGCCGCGCGTAGGCGTGGTCGGCGAGATCCTGGTCAAGTTCCACCCCACGGCCAACAACCACGTGGTCGATGTCATCGAGCGCGAGGGTTGCGAGGCCGTGGTGCCGGGCCTGCTCGACTTCTTCCTGTACTCCATGAGCAACGCCGAGCTGCAGAAGGACGAGCTGGGTAGCTCTGCTACCACGCGCGCTGGTATGCAGGCGCTTATTAAGCTCGTGGACTGGATGCGCACGCCGGTGGAGGAGATGCTCGAAAAGTCCCGCCGCTTTGAGGCGCCCGAGCGCATCGGCACCATGGCGGACAAGGCCCGTACGGTTCTTTCGGTGTGCAACAACATGGGCGAGGGCTGGCTGCTCACGGCCGAGATGCTCGACCTGATCGATCATGGCGCACCCAATATCATCTGCACGCAGCCCTTCGCGTGCCTGCCCAATCACGTGGTGGGCAAGTCTGTGATTAAGGAGCTGCGCCGCCAGCATCCCGAGAGCAACATCGTCGCGGTGGACTACGACCCCGGCGCGTCCGAGGTCAACCAGCTCAACCGCATTAAGCTCATGATCAGCGTGGCCAAGGAAAACATGCGCGCCGGCAAGGGCTTTAAGCTCGAGAAGGTGGCGCCGCTCGCGATGGACGAGGTCACCGGCCAGATGCGTGCCCACGACGGCTGCGCGAACTGCGGACCGGCCAGCGAGGAGGCCGTGGCATCGGTCGCTGAGCGCCTGGGACGCGGCATTAAGAAGTAAACGGCCCGCTTTGGGCTGGATATGAGACAAACGGGTGGCAGCCGTGCCGGCTACCACCCGTTTTTGCTGGACATATGTTGCGTAAATGGGCTTGTTAACGCCTTCAGCGGACTCGGATTTCGGAAGTGCGGGGAAAAACGCGAACCTCCCGAGCACACTCCTCTTTTGGGCTCTCGTTACCTGCGGTTTTGTTGCTAGAATAGTCGGTCTGGTCGACGAAACTCATTTTTTCACCGCACTTCCGAAAACGACGTCTCGGTGGCACAAAAAATCGCCCTCGGAGCCCTGAGTTAATGAACAGGTGTAGCCGTTCACCGCGTAAAAGCGTCCGTTTGTAGAACCAGCCCCCGGCTCGTAGCCTCCATACGGTTGAATAAAAACACATCTATGGAATTACGTAAGAGAGGACCGTTTCATGAGCTACAAGACCGTTTGCGTTGCCGGCGGCGGCGTGCTGGGAAGCCAGATTGCCTTTCAGGCTGCCTACTGCGGCTTTGATGTAACGATTTGGCTGCGCAGCGAGGGCAGCATCGGCCGCACCCAGCCCAAGATCGATCATGTGCGCGAGGAGTACATCGCTGCTATCGAGGGCATGGCGGACGGCACGGGTGAGTGGTGCGCCGGTATCGCCGATAGCGACCAGACCTTCGACAGGGAGGTGGCACTCGCCGCCGTTGAGCGCGCCTACTCCACACTCAAGCTGGAGCTCGATCTTGCCAAGGCAGTGGCCGACGCCGACCTGGTCATCGAGTCTATGGCCGAGGACACCCAGGCAAAGATCGACTTCTACAAGAAGCTCGCCCCGGTTCTCCCGCAAAAGACCGTCATCGTCACCAACTCCTCCACGCTGCTGCCGAGCACCTTTGCCAAGTACACCGGCCGCTCCGAGAAGTACCTATCGCTACACTTTGCCAACTCTATCTGGAAGAACAACATGACCGAGGTCATGGCCCAAAGCCAAACCGACAAGCGCTATTTCGATGAACTCGTCGACTTTGCCAACGATATTCGCATGCTTGCCCTGCCCGTCAACAAGGAAAAGAACGGCTATCTGCTCAATTCCATGCTGGTGCCATGGTTGCTTTCGGGCCTCGACCTGTATGTCTCGGGCGTGAGCGATCCCAAGAGCGTCGACCTCGCATGGACGCGCGGCACCGGCGCTCCCAAGGGCCCGTTCCGCGTATTCGACACCGTGGGCATCCAGACGGCGTACAACATCGTTATGCAGTATCAGAAGGTCCCGGGCCTGGTGAGCCCGCTGCTCAAGAAGATGATGATGCCCTACAACTTTAAGGCTATGGCGTCCGTCCTCAAGAAGATGCTCGACGAAGGCAAGCTGGGCGAAAGCTCGGGCGAGGGCTTCTTCAAGTACTAAAAAATGATCCCTCGGCAACATTGGGAAACGTATCATTTGCAGCGTCATGCGCCGCATGGCCCGTGTGCTATTTCGGCGCATGACGCAAAAGAAACTGATGTGTGGGGATAGAGGGGAAACGGTAATGAATCGGCAAATCGTGCTTAAGCAGGATATCCTCGACGCGCTTTCCGCCGTCGGTATGTGCGCAGGGCAGACGGTTATGGTCCATTGCTCGCTCAGCGCGCTTGGATATGTGTGCGGCGGCGCGCAGCCGGTGATCGAGGTGCTGCTCCAGATGGTGGGCGAGGCCGGTACCATCATGATGCCGACGCAATCATGGAAAAACTTGGACCCCGAGAGTGGTGTCCATTGGCAAGAGCCGCAAGAATGGTGGCAGCTGATTCGCGATAACTGGCCTGTCTATGACAAGCGCATTACGCCCACCAACACGATGGGTGCCGTGGCTGAGATGTTCCGGACGTGGCCGGGCACGTTTCGCAGCGATCACCCAGCGCGTTCAGTGGCGGCAAACGGCCGGCATGCGCAATTCCTGACGGAGAACCACGACCTGAGCAACATCTTTGGCGATGGATCGCCCATCGCGCGTCTGTACGATTTGGACGGCTATGTTCTGCTGGTGGGCGTTGGCTATGACAAGAATACGTCACTGCATTTGGCAGATGCCCGTGCGCAGTACCCCGGCAAGCACGACTGTGTGGAACACAGCGCGATCATGGAAAACGGCCAGCGCGTGTGGAAGGAGTACCGCACACTTTTTGTCGACGGCGAGGACTTCGACGAGATCGGCGCTGCTTTTGAGCGTGAATGCCCGGTTCACACGGCGGCCCTTGGTAACGGGACGATCCGTTTTATGCGCCAGCGCGAGCTTGTCGATTTTGCCGTGGACTGGATTGAGCGACATCGCGGCCGCCCCGAATAACTCGGGGGCGGAAGCATTGGGGATCTACGGTAGTATGCGACAAGATCTGAATAGGTCGAGCAAGAGCTGTGGCGCGCGTTGACGTTTGCCCAATAGAACGCAAATAATGCACCGTTCGCCGATACTCCTCTCGCGAGTGGTTGCCATATGGTTTGATGTTAGAAACACATAGTTTCCGGCGGGCCGCGGGTGACGTTTGCTTTGATATCGGAGGTACCAAGTATGTTTTGCACTCCGTTAAACAAGTATCGGGCTGGTTAACATGAGCCGCCGTGCTATTTCGATAACCCTTGCAGTGGTCTGCCTGGCTGTGCTCCTGGGCGCTGCAGGGCAGTTTGCTATAAATCGAGAAACATCCTATATGCAGGAATGCGTTTCCGAAGGCTTTGCCATTGATGGTTACTATCGGGATGACAAAACAAGTCTGGAAACTCTGGCCTTTCATGAAGAGGATAGCCATCGGTGGCAACTGGTCGACAAAGACGGTAGCTGCGTTGGCGGGCAGTTTAAGCGTACGGATGACCCCAATATTTTGGTATTAACGAGGGAATACGGCGAAAAATCGGTACGGTCCACGTGGCGTATATTTCGCGCCGCCGCGATCAGGGTTGGCTCTACCTATTTAGAGATACCAAGGTGACCCGTTTTTATCTGGTGAGCACCAAACCGGCGTTTATGGTGGAGTCTGGCAATGTCGATGTGGACAGTTGATTCACGGCAATAAAACAGAGCGGGGCGCGGTCGTGAACTGGGCCCCGCTTTTTGCGCGTGTTCTTGTCGCGTCTGCGCCTCATCGTGACTTGCACCCGTGCGCATTCATCCTGCGCTCGGATTACTTCACGTCAAACTCTACGCGGTCGAGTTCGGGCACGTTGAGGTCGATGAGCTTGCGAGCGACGTGGCGGTCGCGTGCCCCGAGCGCCTCGCTTGTCGTCACATGGGCGACAATCTCGCGCTCGACGATGCCTTCCTCGTCACCTTCGGTAGCCGAGGTCTCGACGGCGACGGTGTAATCCTTAAAGCCTGGCAGCACCGCCGCAAGCTCGCGCGTGGTTTCGGTCACGCCGTAGCCGTCCTGCACGCCGGCCTGCGCCGAGCCAATGGAACCCGCCGTCATAACGATGCAGGGGATGGCAAAGACTACCGTGCCCACAATGATGCGGCTGCGCACCTTGCGTGACAGCTCGTTGACCTCGGCGTCTTCCTCAGCGGTCACAATACCGTCGCCGTTCAGGTCGCGCTTGAGCGGCACGCGCAAAAGAAGCAGCACGGCTTCGGCAGCCAGCGCGATAAAGACCACGTTGATGCCAAACTCGTAGAGGGCTGAGAGGAACAGCGACCCGCTCGCGATGGCAATGCCATAACCCGCCGCGCACAGGGGCGGCATGAGCGCGGTTGCCACGGCCACGCCGGCGATGAGCGTCGAGGGCTCCTGGTCGCGCGAGTTGCCCAGGCCGCCCGCAAAGCCGCCCGCGAGCGCGACGGCAAGGTCCCACACGGTGGGCGTCGAGTTGTCGACGATGGCGGCCGTGGCGGTGCCAAGGGGCGAGAGCTTAAAATACAGCGTGGACGTGACCAGGCAAAAGGCCATTTGTAGAGCCAAGCCCGCGACGGCTTCGACGGTAATCTCGCGGTCGAGCGTGGCGATGCCGTATGCCATGGCAAGGACCGAGCCCATGAGCGGGCAGATGAGCATGGCGCCCACGATGGCGATGCTCGAGTCGATATCGAGGCCGATGCTTGCGATGAGCATGGCGATGATGAGGATGCACAGGTGAGAGCCGGTCAGGCGTGCCCCGTTTACAAAGCGCTTGCGGATTACGTGGTAGGGCGCGCGTCCCTCGCGAATGTTGAATGCGCGCTTTAGGAAGCGGGTGGCGTTCTCCATGGCTTCGCTATGAGCGGGGCGGATGCCGTGACGACGATGATGACGCTCGCGCAGTCGCTTGATCTGTTGTTTGTCGAGTTCCATGTCCACCTCGTTCCAGCGCGGTCCGCGCAACGCGCCCGTTGTCTTAACTCTACACCGTGGCGGGCGAGGTGTCTGTTGGATGCGGAATCCGATAGGGCGGATGACGCGGGAGCAAATACAAATCACAGGCTCAATTCGATCCCGCAAGAATATGATGCACCAGCTCCTACATATGTGACGAAATTGTGAAGCACGAGAGCGCGAATTTCAAAAAATCCGCTGGTGACCAATGTTGCGCAACAGAATTCAAAAATCGGCACCTACAGTTTGAAGCGTATGGATACATCCGTGTCAAAGGGAGAAAGCCATGGCAAACTACAGTCCACAACACTTTGAGCCTCGGGCTAAGGCCGTCAATGTCAAGGGCGTTGCCAACCGCGCCGTCGCAACCGTTTTGACGGCGGGCCTCATCGCTCAGCCGCTCATGTCGCCGCTGGCGGCAATCGCCGCACCGTCAACCGGTAACGGCGATTCTGTTCAGGGGGGGGTAGTTCTGTAGAGAACACCGTTGCCGCCGGTAACCAAGCGGTCGTAAAGACGGCTGCCCAGCTGGCCGAGGAGTCGGCAAAGCAGCTCAAGGACGCTAAGGCCGCCTACGATGCCGCCCAGAAGAACGCCGATGCGGCGGGCCAGTCTCAAAAGCAGGCGCAGCAGCAAAAGAATCAGGCCTCGCAGGCTGTGAGCGACAACGAAATCGAGCAGAACGCAGCAGAAGTCGCCGCGCTCCAGGAGAAGATTGACGAGCTCAAAGCCGCCGTCGAAAAGACCGAGCAGCAGCAGAAGAAGCTGGGCGACCTGAACGATCGGCTCGAACAGGCCAACAAGAGTGTCGAGGATAAGACCCAGGCGCTCAAGGACGCCAAGGCAAAGCAGGATGAGGCCAAGAAGGCCCTCGACGATGCCCAGGCTAAGCTCGAGGCCATGGGTATGGACGAGTACGAGGCCGCCAAGAAGGCCGTCGAGGACGCGCAGGCAAAGCTCGATGACGCCAATAAGGCCGTTACTACTGCACAGGCCAATCTGGACCAGGCCAAGGCTGCCGAGGCCAGCGCCCAGCAGGAAAAGCAGAATACCGAGGCAGCTTTGACGACTGCCCAGGCCAAGAAGCAGGAGACTGCTGCTGCTCTCGCAGCCGCAACCACCGCGCGCGATAACGCCCAGCAGAAGTTCAACCAGGCGCAGGCCGCGCTCGATGCTGCCGTCTCGGGTACGGGTGTTGACCTGAGTGCGCTTGAGGCCGCCAAGAACACTGCCGCCAGCGAGCTCGCGACCGCGCAGGCCGCGCTCGAAGCCGCGACGACTGCAGACGCCACCGCACAGGCGAACCTGCAGGCCGCGCAGACTGCCGCCACCGCCGCACAGGAGAAGGCCAACGCCGCCAACGCTGCCATGGCATCTGCCCAGTCTGCATATGATGCGGTAAGCAAGGAGTACAACGCCGCCGTCAGCAAGCGCGACGCCGCCAAGGCCGCATACGAGAAGGCACAGCAGGCCGAAGCAGACAAGAAGACCGCGTACGATAAGCTTGTCGAAGTTCGCAAGCAGAAGCGCAGTGAGTGGGAGGCAGCCTGCGCTGCTTCGAACGCCGCGGAAAAGGCTTATGACGCTGCTAATGCCCAGGTTGAGGCTCTTGAGCAGCAGATTGCAGACCTAAAGTCCAACATGACCGTTGACCAGGAAGTCATCAATAAGGGCATGCTCGGCTTTATGGCCTACATCAGCAACAGCAGCGATTTCACCGCCCAGCAGAAGTCGAATGCAAGTACCGCCGCGTCGATGCTCATGGGGACGACAGAGAAACAGGACTGGTATGACAAGTACGTCGATCAGGACATGTCTCGCGACACCAATCCGCTCTCCTTGGAGCAGATGCGTAACGCCCTGACCTACCTCGATACCCAGAACAACCTCCGCAAGGCGAACGGCCAGTCTGAGCTTAGCGTCAGCCTCCGCATGACTGCGGCAGCCGCCCTCAATACATCATATTCATCGAACATCTGGGGACACTCGAACTGCTATTTCGATCAAGGTGAGAATCTTGCAGGCGGCGGCGGGGCATACACCGGAGGCGAGACCGAGGATACCCTCGGCTGGCCATATACCGGTCTCTACACCCAGGAGAAAAAGGCGTTCGATAAGTACGTCGAGCAGTATGGTGACGCACTTGGAAGCCATCGATATGATTCCTACTATATCTACCAGCACTACAACAGCATCTACCATGAGTGCGGGCACTATCTAAACATCATCGATGCCGGCGCGAAGGCTATCGGCATCGCGACCGGTAGCGGTAAGAATACCGATTCCGAGGTAACCGTTTTCGACTATAGCGGGAGCACGGGGCAGAAGGATTTCACTGTCTCCGAGTTCAAGAAGCTCGTGAACGACTACATCGACTCTGCCTATAACGCTGGCGGCACGCAGGCGCAGAAGGCGCAGCTCAAGGAGCTTCAGGGCAAGCTCGCCGAGGCGCAGAAGAACTTTGGAACTACTAGGGAAGCTTACTTCGCAGCTGTAAACGGGCAGGATGCCGCCCAGGACGCTTTCACCGCAGCAGATGTGAACATGAACACCGCCAAGGGTGAGTACGAGAAGGCTAAGTCCGGTACCGCCGCCGCGAAGACGGCATACGACGCCGCGAAGGACGCACTCGGCGGAATCGACATCGAGTCCCTCAAGCAGAACCTCGATGCCGCCAAGGCCGAGGCCGCTACTGCCCAGGCGGCTCTCGATAAGGCAAACGCCACGCTTGCTGACAGCAAGACGAAGGCAGCCGACGCCGCTGCTCACAAGGCGAAGGCTCGCAGCGCCCGCGATGCCGCCAAGGCAAAGTCCGAACAGGCCAATGAGGCGTATGACAATGCCACGGCTTCGGTCAAGGACCTTACCGCCAAGCGCGATGCCGCCAAGACGGACCTTGCGAACAAGCAGGTCACGCTAGACGAGGCCAAGAAGGCTGACGGCGCTGCCCAGGCTGGCGTTGACAAGGCTCAGGCCGCAGACGTGCACGCCGCGACCGCTCTTTCGGACGCCAAGCAGGCAGTTGCCGCCAAGAAGCAGGCCCTGTCCGACGCACAGGAGAAGGTCAAGGCCGCCGAGGGCGAGCTGGCCACCGCGAACAAGGCCTTTGAGCGCTTCGCTGGAGCCCAGAAAGCGGTCGACGACGCCAAGGTCGCCTATGACGCCGCCGTCGCCGGCGTCGCCGATGCCCAGAAGCAGCTCGAGGCCGCCAACGAAGCCGTCGTCGATGCGAACTTCGAGATCGTCAAGGCCAAGGCCGAGCTTGCCAGCGATGAGGCACTCAAGGCCGATCTTGAGGCTGTCGACCACAAGGCATCCCTTGCCGCGGGCACGACGGGCAACGAGAAGCTGGTCAAGCTGAACGCTGCCTACGCTCGCTATAAGACCGCCGTCGATGCCGCTGCTGGTCTCAAGGCTGCTCTGAGCGATGCCGATGCCAAACTGTCCGATGCCAACGACGCCTATGCCGCCGCGCTTGCCGAGCTTGGCGATGCCAAGGATGCCCTGGCTGCCGCGCAGGCCGAGTACGACAAGTATCATCCCAAGGCCGAGCCGCAGGCCAAGCCTCAGGTTGCGCAGGCTGCTGCAAAGGCTCCTGTCGCCAAGAAGAAGGCCACGTCGGCCGCGCTCGCCCAGACTGGCGATGACTCCGCTCTTGCGGGCGAGGTGTTCGTCATCGGCGGTATCACCCTCGTGGCCGCTGGTGTGACGCTGAGCGATCGTCGTCGCAAGCAGATGTAGCGTTTCGAGCGTAGATTCTGCAACGAACTTCGGTTCATAGCAGGAACGCTTCGATAGCTTAACCGATAAGGCCGGCGCGCTGTTAAACGCAGCGCGCCGACCTTTCTTTGTTTCGATATCAAAAAGCCCGGTCAGCAGCCGCAGAAGCTACCGGCCGGGCAAGCCGTAGGCAATATGGTTGCTGTCGAGCAGCTGCTCAGCTTAGCCCAGCAGGCTCAAGCCCACGGAGACAAACGCCAGGATAACGCCGACGATGGACTCGCCGCCCAGCAGGCCGCTGGCAACGACCAGGCCCTGCTCCTGGAAGGCGGCATCCTTGGCGGCCTTCTCCTCGTCCGAAAGACCGGCCTCGGCGTCGCGGTGAGCGGCCCACTTGTCGTAGGCGAGCTTAACGCAGGAGCCCAGGAAAGCCGTGAGCGACATATAGAACGGCAGGTACACGCCCAGGCCGATCATCATGGCCGGAATGCCGAGCCAGTACATGACGATGCCGGCGATAAAGCCGCCTGCGAACCACGGCACGCTCGGGATGCCCGAGACCATGGTGGCGACCACGCTTGCCTGCGCGGCAACGAAGCTCTTGTCGGGGCCAAAGGCGTCCGGACCATAGGCAGTGACGAGCGCGACCATGACGGCGGCAGCGACCACGGCGCCCACGATGCCGCCGATGGCCTGGCCGATCCACTGCGCACGCGGGTTGGTGCCCAGCACGGCGCCGGCCTTAAAGTCGTTCATGACGTCGCCCGCAAGGCCGCACGCCACGGCTACGATGCCGGCGATAAAGAACAGCTTGACCTGAGTAATCTGTGCAAAGGCAGCCACGATGAGCATAACGATGAGGCCAAAGATCTCCATGGGGTCGATGCCCGTCTGGCCGCAGCTCTGTGCGCTCATGATGGTGGTGACAAAGGTGAACAGCGTCACGATGACGGCCGGAACGGGACCAAGGTCAAGCACGATGGCGATGATCACGGCGATGGCGGCAGCGCCCAGGCCGATGATGCCGGCGTCGAGCTTAAGGGAGCCCGAGATGAGCGATTGCTCGTCGGTGTCGGTGGAGCTGTCGGCGGCAAGACCGCGGACGATGCCGGTGACCTGCGGCAGGATGTCCTTAAGGACGACGGCGACGCCAAAGCCCATCATGAGGCCCATGCCGAGCGACTTGACGATGCCCTGCGCAGTCACAACGTCGAATAGACCGGCAGCGGTGCCGCCCACGATGATGCCAAAGTTACCTAGCAGCGCACCGGCAAACCAGAAGGCAACCGGGGCGAAGCCCACCAAAAAGCCGATGGAGAGCAGCATGGGCGAGTTATAGATGGCAAAGGTCACGCCGGGGATATTGAGCGTGCACAGCATACTGGGCACCACGCCCAGAGCGTCGCGAAGCACGCTGTAGATGCCTGCGATGGCCATGGAGCCAAAGAGCTGCTTGCCGGTCTTGCCGCCGGCCTCGGTGGCGCGCAGTGTCTGAGCTGCGGCGTTACCGGTGGGAAACTCCAGCGCGGCGTCCACGATAAAGTGGCGATGGATGAGCGCCGTTGCCAGAAGGCCCAAGATGGTGCCGGCGAGCGCCACGATAAACATGTCGAGCCAGCTGATCTGGTCGGCATAGCCCAGCGTCCAAGCGCCCGGGATGGTAAACGCCAGGCCGCCGGCGACCATGGCGCCCGCGGACATGATGGTGTGGGTGACGTTGGCCTCGTTGAGGCTGGCGTTGCCCATGAGTTTGAGGAAGAACAGCGAGATGACGGCAGCGAAGATGATCGGCCAGGGGAGCGCGCCCATCTTGAGGGCGGTATAGGCCGAGCTTGCCGTGATGATCACGCAGCCAAGGACGCCGATGACGACGCCGCGCAGCGTGAGTTGCCCGCGCATCGAGGTGCGGTTCGAGGGATTGCTCATATAGAACTCCTTTGCGTATATCCGCTTCCCCCGGGAGCGCCGCTACGGATACGGCGCGGGAAGTCGGGTTACCAAGGGCCGCCGCGTGAGCCCGCGCGCGACCGCGCATCAGTATAGCCGCAAGGTAGTCATTTTGGGACGGGGCTATTTTAGCTACCCTTTGACAGTCGACGAATTATCTGGGATTGGGGCAAATATCAACCGACATATTGGGGTAGCTAAAATGGCCCCGTCCCAAAATGACTACCTGGGATGGCTGGTTCGGGTAGGCGATATACTGCTGGGCAGACGAAAGGAGCGCCGACGATGCTTAATGGGTGCGCATACATATTGACGGTCGACGTGGGCAACACGTTCATTCGCTTTGGTCTGTTTGCCGAGGATTCGGCTGCGGCGCAGGAATGCCCGCTTGCGACGTGCGAGATCACGACGCCGACCCGTATTACGGCCGATGAAGCGCGTATGCGTCTCGCTCAAGTCATGGCCGCGCTGGCGGCCGATGCGGGCATGCCGGGCACACTTGTGCCCACGGCTGCCGTGCTGAGCTGCGTGGTGCCGGCGATCGAGCGCCCGTGGAAGACGGCGCTTTCCCGCACCTGCACGGGGCGCGTGCTCACCGTGGGGCCGGGCCTCAAGACCGGCATGCCTGTGCACTACGATGACCCGGCCGAGATCGGTCCCGACCGCATCGCCGACGCCGTGGCGGCCCGTGCCGTCTACGGCTCTCCGTGCATCGTGATCGACCTCGGCACCACGACCAATATCGAGGTCATCGATGCGCGCGGAACCTTTGTCGGCGGCGTCATCGCGCCTGGTCTGGCACTCGGCGCCCGCTCGCTCTCGGCCGCTGCGGCGCGTCTGCCACAGGTCGAGCCCTCGGCGCCAACGCACGTCATCGGTCGCAACACGCGCGAGGCCATGCGTTCGGGCGTGGTTCTGGGCGAGGTGGCCCGCATCGACGGCATGCTCGACATGGTGCTCGCCGAGATGCGCGCGACCAAGGCCGCGGGGGAGGGCGACGTGCCCATCGTCATCACCGGCGACGATGCCGACCCGCTCGCGGCGTTGGTCGGCCACAGCCTGACGGTCGACGACGCGTTGACGCTGCGGGGTCTCGCCGAGCTGTACCGCATCAACCAAAAGCCCCGCCGCGTGTAAATGTGAGGGCGCCGGTGGGACAAACGCCCTACCTTTCACCTGCTACAATGGGTCAAACTATTGCGATTACGGAGGTGTCTGCCATGTCGGACGATCTTCATCAAACTTCGTCAGGCAAGCGCCTGGACGTCATTAGCTGGGACGAGTTCTTTATGAGCGTGGCCATCGCCGCGCAGCGCCGCAGTAAGGACCCCAACACGCAGGTGGGCGCGTGCATCGCCAGCACCAACCACCGCATCCTTTCGGTGGGCTACAACGGTACGCCCTCGGCGCTCAACGACGACTTTTTCCCGTGGGGCACGAGCGACGACCCGTTGCAGGACAAGCACAACTACGTGGTGCATGCCGAGGCAAACGCCGTGCTCAACTACCGTGGCTCGCTCAAAGATCTTGAGGGTTCCACGGTCTACGTCACGCTGTTCCCGTGCCACGACTGCGCCAAGATTTTGGCGCAGGTGGGCGTGGGCGAGGTTGTCTACCTGGACAACAAGTACGCCGACACCGATGACGGACGCATCAGCCGCCGCATCCTCGACTCCTGCGGCATCAGCTACCGCCAGGTTATCGTCGATGTTCACATCGGCACCGAGGGGCAGGCTCAGCAGTAGCGCGTGGCAACGCCAGCTGGCAACAAAAGGCAGCCAAAAGAGCCCCGTCCCAAATTGACTACTCGTGAAAGTCGCGTCTGCGCGCATGGACGGCTCGTGAGCGGGTACACGGCTGTAGTAACATAGCTTCTGTCCGCGGGCGCGCCCGCGTAATTGTGAGAAAGGAGCCCCTGTGGCTGTTAACGAAGAGCTGCTTAAGAAGGTTCTTGAAGAGATTCGCCCCAACCTGCAGGCCGACGGCGGCGATATGGAGTATGTGGGCGTTGACGACGAGGGCGTCGTCAAACTGGAGCTGCAGGGCGCTTGCGCCGGCTGCCCCATGAGCTCGCTGACCCTGTCCATGGGTATTGAGCGCATCCTGAAGGAGCATGTGCCCGGCGTTACCCGTGTCGAGCAGGTCAATGCCTCCGGCGAGACCGACGACCTGTACGACGAGTACGCGCCGTTCTAAGATGCGAAAGCTGCGGACGGCATACTCCGCATAGACGTTACGCCCAAATATGCGGCTGCGAGCGTAAGGCCCGCGGCCGCATTTGTATGTAGGGAGTAGGAGGGTCGATATGCTCAACGACTTCTACCATATGCTTGATCCCGTCGCGATTTCGGCGGGGCCCATCACGATTTACTGGTATGGTCTGGCCTATGTGGTCGGAGCTCTGCTCACGGCGGTCGTCATGTATCGCACGCAGCGTCGCTGGGGCTTTAACATCACGATTGACGACCTGACGAGCGTCGTGGTCGGTGTGGTCTTTGGCCTTATCATCGGCGCCCGCCTGTTCTACGTCATCTTTTACGGCGACGGCTACTACTGGGCACATCCGCTCGAGATCTTTGCCACCAACGAGGGCGGCATGAGCTTCCACGGTGGCCTGGTCGGCGGCATTATCGGCGGCATCATCGTGTGCCGCATGTATAAGCTCGACGCCTGGACCATTGCCGACCTTGCAGTTATCGGTGCTCCGCTGGCGCTGTGCCTGGGCCGTTGTGCCAACTTTGTCAACGGAGAGCTGTGGGGCAAGCCGACCGATCTGCCATGGGGCGTGGTCTTTGGCGGCACCGCGGGCGATATGCCGCGTCACCCCTCCCAGCTCTACGAGGCATTTCTTGAAGGCATCGTGCTCTTTTGCATTCTGCAGGTGCTCAGCCGCAAAAAGCCGCTACTGCCCCAAGGCACGTTTATGGGCGTGTTCGTGATGGGTTACGGCATCGTCCGCTTCCTCGTCGAGTTCGTGCGCGTGCCCGACGCCCAGCTTGGCTATCTGCTGGGCGGCGTCATCACCATGGGTCAGCTGTTGAGTCTGCCACTCGTGATTGCGGGCCTGGCGCTCGTCATCTTTGCCCTCCGCCGCAACCGTCCCCAGCGCATCTACCTCGACGCCTAACCACCACATACCACCACAAAGGGGACAGGCACCTTTGTGGTGGTTTTGCCGAGTTTGATAGGTTTCTAGAAAGGCTCTTTGGACTGTGAAGGATTCCGACCTCTCCACAACGGCTGCGCGCGATGCCGCTCGCATCGTCTGGTTTAAGCGCTACCCCGCCAAGCAGACGCTCATCGCATTTTTGCTCGCGCTGTTGGCGACCACGGCGTTTTCCATCGATCCCGCCCCGGTGTCGAGCAACGCAGTCTTGGCGATTGACCCCAAAGCCTCGGGCATGCTGTACGTGTGCTACGAGGTACTCCTCTCGTTTGCCGGCCATACCGACGCGGTCATGCTGCTTGCACTTGCCTGCCTGCTCACGCTGCCGTTTCGCTACGTGTTCTTTGGCCGCGGCGACACCTGGCGCCCATCAATCATTCTGCCGTCGCTGTTTTTCGCCATCTGCATGGTGTTCGGCCGCAGCTACGACCTCACCGACTCGGCCGAGATCGTCCTTGGCGACAAAGCTCGCATCATCTGCGCCTGGATTGGCGGCGCGGGCTGGATGCTCCTGGCGATCGTTGCCTTCTACCTTGCCTTTGAGTGTCTAGATTGGCTGAGCTCTCGGCGCATTCCGTTTTCCGAAGCGCACTTTGGCCGCATATGGCGTGTGGCTCACGCCGTACTCTCGGTCCATCCCTTTGCCGGGCCCTTCCTGGTGCTTATGATCGCCTGGGCGCCCACGCTCATCGCTTCGCTGCCCGGCCTTTTTATGGGAGATACGGGTGCGCAGATTCGCCAGTGGTTCAACTATCCCAACGGCACGAGCGACTACCTGCGCCTACTCAACCCCAACGTGCTGCTCAACGGACATCACCCCGTGGTGCACACGGCCATTATCGGCTCGTGCGTTCAGCTGGGGCTTTCGCTGTTCAACAGCGCTAACGCGGGCCTCATCATCTATACCTGCACTCAATTTGTCATCACGGCTGCCTGCATGGCCTATTCCATCTCGTCGCTGCGCAAACTGGGCGTGAGCCTGCCGGTCCGCGGCGTGATCTTGCTGTTCTTTGCGTTTATGCCGATGTTCTCTAACTACGCGGCCCTGCTTACCAAAGATGTGCTGTTTGCCGACGCGTTTTTGGTGCTGCTGGTACAGACCGTCAAGCTCGTGGCATGTGGCTTGCCCCGTCGCGATGCCAATGTCGAGCGAGCGGGCGAGAAAGCCCCCGTGCTCTTTGCGCGCCACGACTGGCTGCTGCTCGCTCTGGGCGCCATGGGTTCCACGTTTCTGCGCAACGGCGGCCTGGTGTTTCCCCTGGCGGCATGCGTAATCGCGTCGGCGTTTTGCGCATGGGACGCGCATGTGGCTCGTCGTGCAGCCAAGCAGGCTGGTGCTGCGCCTTCGGGCGCCATCTCGCGCTTCCGCTGGGTGGGAGTTCTTGCGGTGCTTGCACTCTGCCTTGCCTTTAATATGTACTTCACCAAGGTCTTTATGCCGACGCACGACATTACGCCCGGCTCCAAGCGCGAAATCCTCTCGATTCCGTTTCAGCAGACCGCTCGTTTCGTCCAAAAGCACGACGGCCTCAACTCGGGCGTCAACCCCACGGTTAAGGAGGACGGCACCATCGTGGAGGCTCCTTGCGACGGCTTGGTGACCGACGAAGAGCGCGCCGTGATCGACCGTGTGCTCAAGTACGAGAATCTGGGCCGCCGCTACAACCCGGATAAGTCGGATGCCGTCAAAAATTGCTTTAACGAATACGCCTCGCAGGAGGACATCAAGGCCTATTTTGAGGTGTGGGCCCAGATGTTCAAAAAGGATCCTGAGTGCTATATCTCGGCGCTCATCAATAACTATTACGGCTACTTTTATCCGAGTGCCCGCGATGCGTGGGTCTACAGCACGGCGCGCAGTGCCGAGATTATGGCGCGCCCCGATAATCTCAAGTACTTCGACTTCCATCCGGTCGATAGCAAGGTTGTGCGCTGGTGCGACCACCTGATCAACCTGTATCGCGTGGCGGTGCAGCGCATCCCGTTTATCTCGCTCACCATGAGCTCGGCCACCTATGTGTGGATCATGATCGTCGTGGTGGTCTACCTGCTGCGTCGTCATTCATGGCGTGCGCTGGCAATCTGGGTGCCGCTGTTGGGCGTGCTCGCTGTGTGCCTGATTGGCCCGTGCAACGGCTCGACCTACATGCGCTACCTGTATCCGGCCATCGCCTGCATGCCCTTCGCCATCGGCGCCACCGTCACCCGCAGCGACTTCCTCTGGTCCTAACTTGGTGCATTGGGGTCAGGTTACTTTGCACCAAAGGGTGGCATCATCACGACGCCTTCATTTTGGGGTTTATCTCGCAGGCCAGTAGGTATATCATAACGACGTTTGTTTATATTGCCCGAGCATCTGCGCTGGGCTTTAGGTCGAAACCGATAGGAGACACGTATGTCCGGACACTCTAAGTGGGCCACAACCAAGCATCGTAAGGGCGCGCAGGACGCCAAGCGTTCCGCCCTTTTCTCCAAGCTCAGCCGCAACATCACCGTTGCTGCCCGTCTCGGCGGTGACCCGCTGCCCGAGAACAACGCCAGCCTCGCCGCTGCCGTTGCCAAGGCCAAGGCTCAGTCCATGCCTAAGGACAAGATCAAGTCCGCTATCGACAAGGCTTTTGGTTCGGGCGCCGATGCTGCCGTCTACGAGAACATCGTGTACGAGGGCTACGGTCCCGCCGGTGTCGCCGTCTACGTCGACTGCCTGACCGACAACCGCAACCGTACTGCCGCTGATGTCCGTTCCGCCTTCTCCCACGCTGGTGGCAACCTGGGCACCTCCGGCTCCGTCGCCTTCCAGTTTGAGCGCAAGGGCCAGATCGTCGTCGCCAAGGAGATCCTGGACGAGAACGCCAAGAAGGAGACCATGATCGCCAACGGTGCTGCCGGTGACGAGGATGAGTTCATGATGGCCATCGCCGAGGCCGGTGGCGAGGACTACGAGGACGCCGGCGAGGAGTGGATCGTCTGGACTGCTGCCAACGACGTTATGGCTGTCTCCAAGGCGCTCGAGGAGCAGGGCGTCCAGGTCAAGGGCTCCGAGACCACCATGGTCCCGACCACCCCGACCGAGGTCTCCGGCGCCGACGCCAAGAAGGTTCAGCGCCTCATCGACCGTCTTGAGGAGCTCGACGACGTCCAGGATGTTTACAGCACCATGGACATGACCGACGAGGTCATCGCTGCCCTCGAGGAGGAGTAGCGCCCGCACGGGTTAAGCCGTGCATATCTGGGCATAATGAAGCGAGCATGCAAGCCTCGTGGAATAGATGAGCCGGATCCGCGTGCGTAGAGCACCGGACCCGGCTCTTTTATAATGATGCGAACCGTTTTGCATTTCGAGAGCCGAGATTTGAAGGGAGCGCCGCGTGCGCGTACTCAAACGAGCCCTAGCGATCGTGTACCTTGCCGCCACCATCGTGGCGCTGGGTACGCTTGTCTGCCAGTTTTGGGGGCCGTATACGTATCGCTTTATGTTGCTGATGCGCGACCCCATGCCGCGCATCGTCGTCACGGGGTGCGCCGGCGTCGTGGCGATCGGCGTGCTGGTAAGCTTCTTCCGCCTGATGTTCGCCCGTCGCGAACTGTCCTGCGTGCATCCGGCGGGGGAGCGCAATATCGAGGTTACCCTCGCGGCGCTTTCTTCGTGCGCCAGGGCTGCTGCCGAGCGCGACGACCGCGTGATGGTCGAGCATGTCGAGGCCCGCGTCCAAGGCTCCGACGATTCGCACGTCCGTTTTAAGGTCGAGGCTATCGCGCTTGACGATAAGGACGTGGCATCTCTGGCTACCGCGATGCAGCAGCGCATCGAGGAAGCTTGCGACACCATGCTCGGCACGCCGGGTACAACTACGCGCGTCCGTTTTTTGCCGTCCAAGACTACCGTCCAGACCGTGGAGGTTTCCGGTGAGTGATACCAATCAAGATAAGACCGTCCGCACCCCGCGCCTGACTATCGATCAGAGCGTCGCGCCGGCAAGCGAGGTCGTCGATCCCAAGGTAGAGGGCACCGAGTCGCGTGACGCGGCCGTCGACGACTTTGACGAGGCCATGGGTCTCATTAAGGGCACGGGGGCGGCTATCTGGAGCTATGCCGTTCGCCATCCCAACACCACGCTCGGCGCCGTCGCGGGTTTTGTGCTCGCGGTGCTGGTGCTCACGCTCGGCCTGTGGGACACGCTGGTCATCGCATTCTTCGTGCTGATCGGGGCTGTGATCGGCCAGATTCGCGATGGCGAAAACGGGATCGTCAACTTCTTCGGCCGCCTGTTTAGCGGTCGCTAGCATGTATTCGACCGCCGCGTATGCGGTGGGCATAAGGAGGAACCATGGCTTTTAACACGAAGGTCGATGTGACCGATACCGAGCTCGAGGCGGACGAGACCGTCGTCGCCGAGGCCGAAGGCGTGACGCTCGAGGACGAGGCGCTTGTCGAGGCCGAATCCGAAGACGAGGTTGACGAGGACGACGAGGAGGCTGACGAGTCCGAGGACTCGCTGACCTATTCTAACGGCGTGATCGAGAAGATCGTCGCCATGGCCACTCGCGAGGTGCCGCACGTCTTGGGCATGAAGGGCAACCTCATGCACTTTGTACAGGAGCAGTTTGGTGCCGAGAACCTGACCAAGGGCGTGACGGTCGAGGTCACCGATGACAACCGCGTGGTCGTCAACATTTCCGTCATTATCGAGTATGGCGCCTACGCGCCCGCGATTTTCGACGACGTTAAGGCGCGTGTGACCGAGCGCCTCGCCGCGATGACCGGCCTTGAGGTGGCGGGCGTCAACCTACGCATCGAGGATGTCATCACCCCCGAGGAGTACGAACGCCGCACCAACCAGCACGAGTAACCTGCCAAAAAGGGACAGGTTTATTTTGGCAGGTTTTATCTGCGAAAACGT
This sequence comes from Collinsella sp. OM07-12, assembly GCF_003438275.1. Classification (NCBI taxonomy): domain Bacteria; kingdom Bacillati; phylum Actinomycetota; class Coriobacteriia; order Coriobacteriales; family Coriobacteriaceae; genus Collinsella; species Collinsella sp. OM07-12. The sequence goes on along the minus strand of NZ_QSTQ01000023.1, from coordinate 19,327 downwards.
CAAACGGCCGGCCGCGCAGGAACATGCGCGGCCGGCCGTTCTTTGTATGCCCCCGATGCGGGCATACCGCTCGTCTAACTAAGGGTTGCAATTGCCGCGTTCCGCGTTACCCTAATGGGCGCATTGTTTCCAAATTGTTAACGAGGAGTTGCCGTAATGGCTGACGAGCACGAAACAGAAAGCAAGGCATGGGCGATTGAGGCCGCTGCGGCAGAGGCGGCATCGCGTGCTGCCGAGGAGGTGCATCGTCCTCCGGTGGTGCCGATGGAGCGCGTTGTCGATCGCGATGTTATTGAGCAAGGCGAACGCGCCGGCCGCAAGCGCAGCCAGGAACCAGGCTTTCCGCGCTTTTTTGCCGAGCTCAACCTGGGCCTGATCCTCACGGCCTTTGCCATCGTGGCTTTCAAAACGCCCAATCACTTTGCCTTCGGCGGCACCTCGGGTGTGTCGGTCATTCTTTCTACGCTGTTCCCGACTCTGCCCGTCGGCGTCTTTATGTGGATTATCAACGCGGTCCTGGTCATCTTGGGCTTTATCTTTTTGGAGCGTAAGGCAATCCTGTGGAGCGTCTTCGCCTCGTTTGCGCTTTCCGCCTATGTTTCGCTGTTTGAGCTCTTTATCCCGACCGATGTCTCGATGACGGGCGATATGTGGCTCGACCTGTGCTTTGCCGTGATTCTGCCGGCCCTCGGCAGCGCCATCGTCTTCGATATTGGCGCCTCGACGGGTGGCACGGACATTCTGGCCATGATCCTCAAACGCCGCACCACGCTCGAGATTGGCCGCGCATTGCTGCTGGTCGATATCGGCATCGTAACTATCGCGGCCTTTTTGTATGGCCCGCGCGTCGGCCTGTATTGCGTGCTCGGCCTGTTTGCCAAGACGCTTGTGGTCGACAAGGCCATCGAGAGCATTCACCTTCGTAAGGTCTGCACGATCATTTGCTCCGAACCCCTTAAGGTCGAGGAGTTCATCGTCAAGCATCTCAACCGTACGGCGACCATCAGCCGCGGCTACGGCGCCTTCTCGGGCAAGTGCGTGACGGTGATCATGAGCGTGCTAAGCCGCCGCGAGGCCGTGCAGCTGCGTCGCTACGCGCGCGAGGTCGATCCTGGTGCCTTTATCACGATCGTTGACAGCTCCGAGATCGTCGGCAAGGGCTTCCGCGGAACGAACTAACGCGAGCGCGCTCGTCTAACAATCAAATAACGCCCTGCGCGTTGCAAAAACGTCATCTAGGAGAATTTGTCCTCACACTGGGTGATAATGATGACAAGACATCGTTTGCGATCCAGGTGATTCGCTCAAGATACGAAGGGATGATTTCGATGTTCTGTTCGCAGTGTGGCGCTCCCATGGGCGATAACGACAAGTTCTGTGGCGCGTGTGGTGCTCCTAATGCAGCGGCCGGTGCGGCTCCTCAGGGGCAGCCTCAGCAGGTCATGACGCAGCCGCCCGTGGTCAACGTGCCCAAGGGCTGTGTGGCTCAAGCGTTTGAGGATATGACCAAGATGCCGGGCGTACTACAGCGCGTGTGCCAGATCGCCTTTTTGCCGGCGCTTATCTGCGTCGTGTCGGTGCTCGTGCTGTTCATTCCCGTTATCGGCGGTATCGCGGCTGCTATCGGCTTTTTGGCAGCCTGTGTGGCAAGCGCGTGCGGTTCTGGCTTTGGCATCGAATGGGGCCGCGACCTGTCTCTCAAGGTCGATGACGGCATCGACCGTCCGTTGATGCGCTCCACGTCGTTTGGTCTCGGAGTCTTTTCGGGCGTCATCTCGAGCGTGCTCAAGGTCATTGCTGCCATTCCCGTTATTGGTGTAGTGCTCTCGGTAATTGAAGGCGTTGTGCTCGGTGCCGCAGGTTCGTACTCTTACTACGGCTCCTATGCGCTCGAGGCCGCGCTGTTTGGCTCGCTGGGCCTGCTTGTCCTGGCTCTGATCGCTTCGGCGGTCCTGGGCGTCTTCTTTAAGATGTTCGCCGACATTGCCGTGATGCACTTTGCGGTGACCGGTCGCGTTGAGAGCGCGTTTTCGCTCGATAAGGTCTGGGCGGCCTTTAAGAACAATAAGACTAAGCTGTTCTGCGCTTCGTTTATTCCCGAGTTTTTGACGGGCCTGATCGCCAACGTCATCACATGGATCTTGACGGCCGTCTTTGGCGCCATTGCCTCTGTCGGTATGTATAGCTACTACTATCGTCCTACGGGTATTGAGGCAATTGTTACCGGCGGTGGCGTCACGCTCGCGCTGTTCTTGGTGCTGGTCGCTTTTGTCACCGTATTTCTTACGGTCTTTGGCAGCATGCTCAAGCACCGTGCCGTTGGCTACTGGGTGGCGCGTTACGCAAGCGAGTGGGCCGACGAAGACAAGGACGACGTCCTGACGTTTGTGCTGCCGTTTGAGAAGAAGGCCGCTCCTTCGGGCTATAGCGCTCCGGATGCTGCGCCCGCGCCCGAGCCGGCGCCTGCACCCGAGCCTGAGCCTGCGCCGGTGCCCGAGCCTGAGCCTGAGCCCGCCTCTGATTCCGAGCCCGCACCAGAGCCCGCACCAGAGCCGGCGCCCGAGCCCGAGACCGAGCCGACGCCTGAACCTGAGCCCGAACCCGAACCCGAGTCAAGTTCCGACGAGGACCCTCAGGACGAGTAGCCCTGCCGCCTGCCATTTGGGGACGGGGAGAAATGGTAGAAATAGAGCCTGACAAATGAGCGGGGGCGAACGTTGAGATAGCGTTCGCCCCCGCTTTGACATCGCGATGCGGCTATGACTGCGAGATAGTCGCGAATCGACTACTCGTCGTGCTTCTCCTCGCGGCGAGCGGCGGCGCGAGCTTCGTGGATGCCCTTGATCGCGGCATGGCGGGCGGTGCGAGCATCGTGCATGGCGTCGCGCGCCTCAGCGGCAGTCGCCTTGGCAGAGCGCAGCCTGGCGGCCAAGTCGGGGTTGGTCTCGGCAACCGCGGCGATCGTGGGGCCGTCGAGCTCCTCTTGCGTGGGCTCGGCCAAAAAGTCGATGGCATACTGGGCGGCCACCATGGAACCCTTGGCCAGTACGGTCTCGTCAATCTTGTAAAAGCAGGAATGTTGGGCGTACGTGGCGCCAATCTTGGGGTTGCGCGTACCTACAAAGGCGAGCACACCCGGTACGCGGCGCAGGTACTCCGAAAAATCCTCGCCCGAGAGCGTGCCGCGATAATGGCCTTGGCCGGCGGGGCCGAGACATTTAATTACAGCCTGACGGCAGCGCTCGCTCGAGGCCGCGTCATTTTCGACCTTGTAGTTGGCGATGGTGTAGTCGGTGAGCTCTGCCTCGGCGCCCAAGGCTGCCGCAGTATGCTCCACGATGCGGCGCATAAGCTCCGGCATTTCCTCGTGGGTCGAATCGCCGTAGGTGCGCACCGTGCCGGCGAGGTAGGCCGTGCCGGCAATAACGTTGCGCGCGGTGCCGCCGTGCAGCTCGCCGACGGTGATGACCGCCGGCTCGTAGGGGCTAATCTCGCGCGAAACGATAGTCTGCAAGGCGTTGACAATCTCGGCGGCAACCATAACGGCGTCGTGGCCGCGCTGGGGCATGGCGCCGTGGCATGAGGTGCCGCGTACGTCGATGCGGAACCAGTCGGTGTTGGCCATGCGTGGACCGGGCTCGCAGCTTACGGTGCCGGCATCGACCTCGCTCCAGATATGCGCGGCGTAGGCGCCATCGACGCCGTCGAGCACACCTGTGCCGATCATGAGCTTGGCGCCCTGGCCGTTTTCCTCACTGGGCTGGAAGACGATGCGGACCTCGCCGTGGATGTCGTCGGTCATATGGCGCAGAATCTGCAGCGTGCCGAGCATCATGGCGATGTGGCAGTCGTGGCCGCAGGCGTGCATGCAGCCCTCGTTGACGCTAGCAAACTCTTCGCCGGTCTGCTCGGTAACGGGCAGGGCGTCGATGTCGGCGCGCAGCAGGATGCGGCGGCGCGGCGTGCCGTCCTCGCGGTAGGCATCGGGCGCGGTGCCGCGAAGGGTTGCCACCAGGCCCGTCTTAAGGGGGCGCTCATAGGGGATATTCATGGCATCGAGCTGATTGGCGATGTCAGAAGTCGTGCGCTCCTCGGCGAGGCTCAGCTCCGGGTGCTTATGGAAGTGGCGGCGCTGCTTGATGATATAGGGCTCAAACTCGGTAGCGATATCTTGGATGGCTGCGGTGATGTCGTCAGCCGCTCGCGCCCCGGTCGCTGCCATAATCTGCTGTGCCTTGGTCTTCGTCATGATCGATTTGCTCCTTGCTGGGTTGATCGCAAAATCGTACAGGCTGCCTCCAGTATGCCACCTGCCACTTGGCGTGGCAAAGCAGCCGTTTGCCGCTTGGGGTTTAGTAACAAGAGTGGGGGAGTACACTCGGGGGTGTTGAATTTCCTGCCAGAGATGGGGATGCCCATGCAACATATCGATCGGATAATCCGCTCCAAGAACGTCTTTACCGCACAAGACGGCATCGATGATGCCCGTGAGCTGGCGATTGCCATCGCGGGCGACCGTATCGTCGCGGTCGGCAAGCCCGACGATGTGATCGCCGCGGCTCCTGCCGCAACGCCCGTCGTCGACTATGGCGACCAGTTTGTCTGCCCTGGCTTCCATGACGCGCATCTGCACTTCTTCCATACCTCGGTTGGCGCCTCGCCGTACATGCTCATGGATATGGGCACGTCCGAGGCAGCACTGGTACAGCACGCGCTCGAGTTTTCCCAGGACCTGCCCGATGACGCTTGGGTTGTGACGCAGGGCTGGCGCGATTACCGTTGGGACCCGCCCGAGCATCCTACCAAGGCGTCGCTCGATGCGGCATTCCCCGATCGCCCCTGCGTTATGTATTCGGGCGACGGGCACACGCTGTGGCTCAACAGCCGCGCGCTCGAGGCGCTCGGCGTCTCGCGCGACAGCGAGCCGCCAGCGGGCGGCAACTACGACAAGGACGCAAACGGCGAACTCACGGGCATTGCGCACGAGGCGGCTGCCATGCAGCTGCTGCCGCGCTGCCTGGAGTGGCTGGGCGAGGACCGCATCGCGAGCGCTTACGCCGACCAAATGAAGCGTATGGCAGAGCAAGGCATCACCTCAATCTGCGATATGTCGCTCATGCCCATGCCGGGCTGCGACTTTATCCGCGACGACGTCTACGACAAACTACAGGCAGCCGGCAAGCTGGGCATCCGAGCCCATCTGTTCCCCACGCTGCTGGATGACCAGTCGCGCTTGGAAGAGCTGCAGACCCGCTACGCGAACAACGCGCTGCTCTCGGCGCCTGGTTTTAAGCAGTTTTTCGACGGCGTGTCGAGCGAACACACGGCATATCTCACCGAGCCCTATACCAATCCGCGCTTCCCGGGCGACCAGGGCCGTCTGACGGTTCCCGCCGAGCGCATGCGCAAGCTAGTTCTGGCTGCCGCGGAGCGCGGCCACACCGTGCGCATCCACGTCATCGGCGACGGTGCCATCCATGCCGCGCTCGATATCTTCGAGGAAGCGGCCGAACTGTACGGCCTGCCCCAGCACGGCCATAACACGCTCGAGCACCTGGAGAATTTGCTGCCTCAGGACATCGATCGCCTGCGCAAGCTCAACATCATTGCCTCGAGCCAACCCTGCCACATCACGCTCGACCCAGGTGGTCCGGAGCGCGACCTGGGCCTGGAACGCAGCCGCATCATGTGGCCGTTCGCGACCTATAAGCAGCGCGGCATTCGCCAAGCCTTCGGTACCGACAGCCCTATCACGCCCGTTACCAGCATGAACGTGCTCTACACGGCTATCACGCGCCAGGACCCCAAAAGCCACTGGCCCGAGGGTGGCTGGCTGCCGAGCGAGCGCATCGATGCGGCCACGGCTCTGCGCAACTACACCCTGGGCAGCGCCTATGCAGCGGGCGACGAGCAAAACCTCGGCAGCTTGGAGCCCGGCAAGTATGCCGACCTGGTAGTCTTGGACCAAAACCCGCTTACCATCGACCCCCAAGAACTCCAAGCCACCAAGGTTCAGGCCACCTACCTGGCAGGCAACCTGATCTACGAGCACTAACCCCATCCGCATCGCCATTTTGCTGCACTGACTTTTCTGAACGCCGGGCCCGGATAAGTTACCCCAGCTCCCGGGGCGGACCGGAGGGCATGAAGTTTGTCGCGAGTTCCGCACGCAAAGGAAAGCACTTAATGTGCTTTCCGTCTTGCGCAGGACTGTAGAGCAGCAAACTTCATGCCCTCCGGTCCGCCCCGGGAGCCACTGCTAAGTTATCCCCCGGCATTCAGAAAATCTAAGTGCCAAAAAATAAGATTTTTTGACTCCGTGTTGTATAACCCGCCATTCGTGGGTACCATTCAACGCGTACGCAAACAAAAAGGGTTAATTCGCGTGGCATAACCGCGCGGCCCAAAAAGGAGGAGACAAGCATGTCGTCTTTGAAGCCGCTTGCAGATCGTGTTCTGGTCAAGCCCGACGAGGCCGAGCAGAAGACCGCTTCTGGTCTGTATATCGCCAGCAACGCTCAGGAGAAGCCGCAGCGCGGCACCATCGTTGCCGTTGGCGCCGGCAAGGTCAACGACAAGGGTGAGCGCATCCCCATGGACGTCAAGGTCGGTGACGTTGTCATCTACGGCAAGTTCGGTGGCAACGAGGTCAAGGTCGACGGCGAGAAGTATCTGCTGATGCGCGCCGACGACATCTACGCCGTCGTCGAGGCCTAGTCTCGTCAGAATCTCTGATTCGTCTTTGAACGCGCCCGCCGCATAGGACTCGGAAGCGGCGACGCGAGTCGCATTTCTTTTGGAGGATTACCTACCATGGCAAAGAACATTACGTTTAACACCGATGCCCGCGCTAAGCTTGCCAAGGGCGTCAACACTCTGGCCGACGCCGTTACCGTCACCATGGGCCCCAAGGGTCGCTATGTTGCGCTGCAGCGCACGTTCGGTGCCCCGACCATCACCAACGACGGCGTTTCCGTCGCCAAGGAGATCGAGCTCGAGGACAACATCGAGAACATGGGTGCTCAGCTGGTGAAGGAGGTCGCCACCAAGACCAACGACACCGTGGGTGACGGTACCACCACCGCAACCCTGCTCGCCCAGGCCATCGTCAACGACGGTCTGCGCAACGTCGCCGCCGGCGCCAACCCGCTGGCCATCCGTCGCGGCATCGACAAGGCCGTCAACGCCGCCGTTGCCGAGATGAAGAAGCAGGCCAAGCCGGTCGAGACCAAGGAGCAGATTGCTTCCGTCGGTACCATCTCTGCCGGTGACCCCGAGGTCGGCGAGAAGATCGCCGAGGCCATGGAGGTCGTGGGCAAGGACGGCGTCATCACCGTCGAGGATTCCCAGACGTTCGACATCACCATCGACACCGTCGAGGGCATGCAGTTCGACAAGGGCTACGTCTCCGCTTACTTCGTCACGGACAACGACCGCATGGAGGCCGTGATGAAGGATCCGTTCATCCTCATCACCGACCAGAAGATCTCCAGCGTTCAGGACATCATGCCCGTTCTCGAGGCTGTCCAGCGCGCTGGCCGCGGCCTGCTCATCATCGCTGAGGACATCGACGGCGAGGCTCTGCCTACCCTGGTCCTCAACAAGATCCGTGGCGCCCTCAACGTCTGCGCCGTCAAGGCCCCGGGCTACGGCGATCGCCGCAAGCGCATCCTCGAGGACATCGCCGTCCTCACCGGTGGCCAGGCCGCTCTGGACGAGCTGGGCGTGAAGGTCGCTGATATCACCGCCGATATGCTCGGTACCGCTAAGTCCGTCACCATCTCCAAGGACAACACCGTCATCGTCGGCGGTGCTGGCTCCAAGGAGGCCATCGACGCCCGTATCGCTCAGATCAAGGGTGAGATGGAGAACACCACCTCTGACTTCGACCGCGAGAAGCTCCAGGAGCGCCTGGCCAAGCTCTCCGGTGGCGTTGCCGTCATCAAGGTCGGCGCTGCTACCGAGTCCGAGCTCAAGGAGATCAAGCATCGCGTCGAGGACGCCCTGCAGGCTACCCGCGCTGCTGTCGAGGAGGGCATTGTCGCCGGTGGCGGCGTCGCCTTCATGGACGCTGCTCCTGCGCTCGATGCTGTCGAGATCGACGACCCTGAGGAGAAGATCGGCGTCGACATCGTCAAGAAGGCTCTGACCGCTCCGGTCGCCACCATCGCCAAGAACGCTGGCTTTGAGGGCGCTGTCGTGGTCGACAAGGTTGCCGAGCTGCCCGCTGGCCAGGGTCTAAATTCTGCCAACGGCGAGTGGGGCGACATGATCGAGATGGGCGTCCTCGACCCCGTCAAGGTCAGCCGCGTCACCCTGCAGAACGCTGCTTCTGTCGCCAGCCTGATCCTCATCACCGAGGCCACCGTCTCCGATGTGCCCAAGAACACTCAGCTTGAGGACGCTATCGCTGCTGCTACCGCTGGTCAGCAGGGCGGCGGTATGTACTAAGGCCGACAAGGTCTAGAACTCCCACCGGGAATCCGCAGGGCGTGACGGGGCTTCTCTCCGGAACGTCCTCGGACATGCAAAGAGGCTCCGCATCGCGCTTCGCGCTGCGGAGCCTCTTTGCGTCCTGCGGAATGTTCCGGAGAGAAGCCCCCGTCACGCCCCCGGATTCCCTGCGTTTACGGCCTTTAGGTCGGCGGGCGGAGAAGGACGTGGTTGTGGGGGATACGCGTCCCGGTTGCTGTTTCGCGGCAAAGCCGCGAAAAGCGCACCACTTTGGGGTGAGTGGGAGACGTGGTTGTTGCGACAACTGGTCCCCGCCACAAATTACCCTTGGCATACTTGCGCGAATACTCGCTCGTGCTACACTTGCAATTGCTGTTTCAGGGCGGGGTGAAATTCCCCACTGGCGGTAAATCGGGCGGTGTCAAAGGGGCGCCGTGGCGCAGGCGAGATGCCTGCGACCGAGCCGATGAGTCCGCGACCCGTGTGTGCGTTGGTTCGCATGCCGGCTGAACTGGTGAGATCCCAGTACCAACGGTTAGAGTCCGGATGAAAGAGGCAGGTGATCTTATGTCTGAACAGTCGCAGCATATCCATTTTGAGAACACGAATAGGTGGAGCACCAAACAGCTCGTTACCATGGCGCTGATGTGTGCCTTGAGCGCATTGTTTATGTATGTGCAGCTACCCATCCTTCCTTCGGCGCCGTTTTTGACGTATGACCCGTCGCTGGTGCCGGCGATGGTGTGTGGGTTTGCGTATGGCCCTGGTGCCGGCACAGCTGTTGCCGCTATGGCTATCGTTATCCATGCGCTCACCACGGGTGACTGGGTCGGCGCGCTTATGAACTTGGTTGCTACGTTGGGCTATATTCTCCCCGCGGCTATCGTCTACCAGAAGATGCATACCTACAAGGGTGCCGTGATTGGCCTGGTGCTCGGTGTTGTTGCCGCTACAGCGCTGTCTATGGTCGCAAACCTTACCATTGGCGTTTGGTTCTGGTATGGCTCGGTCGATGTGATCGCCCCGCTCATGATTCCTGCCGTACTGCCGTTTAACCTTATCAAGACCGTGCTTAACTCGGTGTTGACGCTGGCGGTGTATAAAGCAGTCTCCAACCTCATCACGCCTAAAAAGGACCAGGTCAAAGGCCGCGCATGATTGAGTGTCGGGGCGTTTCCTTTAGTTATGACGGTGCCGCACCGGCGCTCGACGGCGTCGATCTGAACATAGAGGACGGCGAGTTTTTCTGCATCCTCGGTGGCAATGGGTCGGGCAAGTCGACGTTTGCCAAGCATTTGAACGCGCTACTGCAGCCCGATGCGGGCACGGTACGCATCAACGGCATGGATGCGTCCGACCCCGAGCTGGTCTACGACATTCGTTCGACCGCGGGCATGGTATTCCAGAATCCCGATGATCAGCTGGTGGCAACGCTTGTCGAAGATGACGTTGCGTTTGGTCCCGAAAACCTTGGCGTGCCATCGGCGCAAATTGCGCAGCGCGTACGCGAGGCGCTGAAGGGCGTGGGCCTGGTGGGCTTTGAGTGCCACGAGACCCATGCGCTTTCGGGTGGCCAAAAGCAGCGCGTGGCGCTTGCCGGCGTGCTCGCCATGGAACCGCGCGTGCTCATATTGGACGAGGCTTCCTCGATGCTCGATCCGCGTGGACGCAAGGGCCTCATGAAGGCTTGCCGCGCGTTGCACGCTCGCGGCATGACCATCGTGATGATTACGCACTTTATGGAAGAGGCCGCCGAGGCCGATCGTGTCGCGGTGTTTCGGGCGGGGCGCGTTGCCATGCTCGGTAAGCCCGAGGAAATCTTGACGCGGGCAGACGAACTTGCGCAGCTCAACCTGGATATGCCGGCGTCGTGCTGTCTGGGCAGGTCGCTTCGTGCGAAGGGCGTGCCCGTTTGCGCACAGGTGCGTGAGGCGGATATGGTCGCCGAGATTACGCAGGCTTATGCCGAGCGAAGTGGGGCAGACATCGCGGGGCAGTCTTCCGCATCCCAGTTGGAAATCGCTGACGGCACTGTTCCGGTAGACAACGAGGGCAACACGTCGGAGCCCGTCATCGAGCTATCCCATGTTTCGTACAGTTATTCGCTCAGTCCGCGCGAGCGCCGCCGCTGGCATAAGCGCTCGGCCACTGCGGGCAAATCGAGCAAACAGGCTCTCTGGGGAAACGACCCCAGCAGCCCGTGGGCGCTGCGCGATGTATCGCTGACGGTGCGTCGCGGCGAGTTCCTGGGCTTGGCAGGTCATACCGGTTCGGGTAAGTCGACGCTGGTCCAGCATCTCAACGGTTTGATTCGCCCTCAGGAGGGATCCGTTCGCGCGCTGGGGCTCGATCTGTCAAACAAGAAAGACGCCGCCGCGGTTAAGGCCAAGGTCGGCGTGGTGTTTCAATATCCCGAGCGTCAGCTGTTTGCCGAAACCGTGGCGCAGGACGTGGCGTTTGGTCCGCACAACCTTGGCTTGTCGCAGGCCGAGGTTGCCCGCCGCGTTGAGACATCGCTCTCGCGCGTGGGCCTCGACCTTTCCACGGTCGGCGACAAGAGTCCCTTTGAGCTTTCGGGCGGCCAGCAGCGCCGCGTGGCGTTTGCCGGCGTGCTTGCCATGGAACCCGAGGTCCTGGTGCTCGATGAACCCATGGCGGGGCTCGATCCGGCTGCGCGCAGGGATTTCCTTGAGCTTATCGATCGACTTCACCGTGATGGCCTGACCGTTGTCATGGTTTCGCACAGCATGGATGACCTGGCCAATTGCTGCGACCGTATCGTCGTAATGAACGAAGGCGCGGTGTTTGCCGAGGGAACCCCCGAGCAGGTGTTTGCGCATGCCGATGAGCTCAAGTCGATCGGCTTGGGCGTACCTGCTGCTCAGCGCATGGCGTTAGCGCTCGCGGAAGCGGGCGTGCCGCTGCGTCGCGGCGGGCTCTATACGGTTGAGTCGTTGGCCGACGAGTTGGCAGATTTGCTGATCGGTCGCTCGGACGGTTCTTCTAACGTCTCGGACAAGGCCAAATCCGAAACGGTCACGCGAGAGGAGGGTTGCTGATGGAGGCGTTTTCGTTTGGCAGCTACTATCCCGGCGATAGTGCAATCCACCGCCTGGACCCGCGAACCAAGTTGCTCTTGGGCTTTGTGTTTCTGATCACGACGCTCACGGTCAGTGGCTTCCGCGGACTGGCCCCGGTCGCAATTTTCGTTGTGCTGATCTATGCCGTGTCTCGGGTGCCGGCTCGTCGCGCTCTGTCGTCGATGGCGCCGCTGCTGGCAATCGTCGTCGTGGTCGCGGTGCTCAACTTGTTTACCGATCAGAGCGGGCGCATCCTGTGGCAGCTCGGCTTTCTGCAGATAAGCGAGGGTTCGCTGCATTCCGCCGCCTTTATGACGTGCCGCCTGACCTTGATGATGGCCGGTATGAGCGCCATTACGCTCACCACACCGACGCTCGACCTCACCGCGGGCTTTGAGCGTCTGCTCGCACCGTTCGCGCGTGTGGGGCTTCCGGCACACGAGCTTGGCATGATTATGGGCATCGCGCTGCGGTTTATGCCGCAATTTGCCACCGAAATGAAACAGACGGCCGATGCGCAGGCCAGCCGCGGCGCGCGCGTGACGGGCGGTCCGCTCGGCGGTGTGCGCATGCTCGGCAGTGTGGCGATTCCGCTGTTCACCGGCGTGTTCCGTCATGCCGAGACGTTGTCTGCCGCCATGGATGCCCGTTGCTATCATGGCGAGCAGGGCCGCACACGTCTGCATGCGCTTGCATTTGGCCGCGGCGATGCGTTGGCGGCGGTGGTGACGGCGTTGCTGCTCATCTGCGTCATCGTCATCAATCTTCAACTTGTTTAGGCGCGATTTGAGCGCAAGAAAGGGGTCCCTATGACCGACAACGACCGCACGGCTCAGCTTGAGCGCGCCTGTTTGTATCTCAGGCGCATTCCGGCGTGGTATCTGGCCACGACCGATGTGGCCGACGGACATCAGCCCCGCGTGAGGCCGTTTTCGTTTGCCATGGTCGATGACGGCAAACTGTGGTTTTGCACGTCGCGCGACAAGGATGTGTGGGCGGAGCTGAGTGCGAATCCCAAGTTCGAGCTCTCGGGCTGGAAGCCGGGGGAATGTTGGATCGTATTGACCGGCGAGGCCGCACTTGAGGACGACGCAGTTGCGAGCGACAAGGTGCGTCAAGCGGGTTTTAAGCACATGGTGGGCATCGGCGAGGAACACGAGAGTGCCAACGACGGCCGCCTTGCTTTCTTTTCGGTCCGCAACATTGCCGCGCGCTTCTGCGATATCGACGGCAGCGAGGAGCGCCTGGAGCTCTAGCTCACACAAACCAGGCTTCCGGGGTAGTTAATTTGGGACGGGGCTATTTTAGCTACCCCCATATGCCAGTTGACAATTATCCTGGCCAACTAATTCATTGGCAGTTAAGGGATAGCTAAAATAGCCCCGTCCCAAATTAACTACCCATCTCAAATTAGCTAGTGGCAGGAGGAACCGTGGACGGATTGAATACGGTGTTGGAGTATCTAACGTCGGTGCCGGCGTGGTATCTGGCGACGAGTGTGGACGGGCAGCCGCATGTGCGTCCGTTCTCGTTTGCACAGATTCAGGACGGCAAGCTGTGGTTTGTAACGGCGCGTACTAAAGATGTGTGGCAAGAGCTGCTGCAAAATCAGCGTTTTGAGGCCACGAGTTGGTGGCCGGGCCATGGTTGGTTGATCTTGCGCGGGCGTGCGGGTCTGGATGACCAGGCCGCTCCCGATATGCGCGAGGCAGGATGGAAACATCTTGAGCGCTTGAGCGAGCACTATGAGGGGCCTAACGACCCCACGCTCGTCTTCTTTAGCGTCGAGGATCCCGAGGCGTATATCTGCAACCACGATGAATGGGTGCCGGTCGAGCTGTAGTCAGGCTAGCTCATCTTAACAACTTAGTATCCGCATGGGCGGGCCCCGTATTGCCCGGCGCCGTAAGGAGTGCCGGTCAATACGGGGCCCGCTCCAATTTGTCAATTCCTTCAAGCAAATATGTCGGGCGTGTTTCAATGCATGAAGACGCAAACTATTTACGTAAATATGTATTCTCTGGTGCTAAAGTTTCAACCTACCTCATAACGACGACTGCGGAATGCGCATCGGTGCCTACATCGCAGACAAGGAGTCTGAAATGTCTTTGAAGGTTGGAATCGTCGGTGCGGCGGGATACGCCGGAGCCGAGCTTATTCGCCTCATTCTCGGCCATCCCGAGTTTGAGCTTGTTGCCATTACGTCCAACGCCGATGCTGGCCAGCCGCTGTCCGCGGTGTACCCGAGCTTTGCTGGCATAAGCGATCTGGTTTTTACCACGCATGACGCCCCCGAGCTCAAGAGCTGCGATGCGGTCTTTCTTGCCGTGCCGCACACTGCCGCCATGGCACAGGTGCCTGCGCTGCTCGCCGCGGGTGTCTCCTGCTTTGACCTTTCGGCCGATTATCGCCTGAGCGACCCGTCCGTCTTTGAGATATGGTATGCCGCCGAGCACACGAGCCCCGAGCTGCTCAAGACCCGTGCCTTTGGTCTGCCCGAGCTGTTCTGCCAGGACTTGGAGACCGCCGCATCCGACCATGCCGACGGCAAACCCGTGCTGGTCGCCTGTGCCGGTTGCTATCCCACCGCAACGAGCCTTGCCGCCGCGCCCGCCGTGCGCGCCGGCTGGGTTGCCCAGAGTGGCCCCGTGATCGTTGACGCTATCAGCGGTGTGACGGGTGCCGGTAAGTCCTGTAACGCCCGTACGCATTTTTGCAGCGCGGACGAAAACCTGGAGGCCTATGGCGTGGGCAAGCACCGTCACACGCCCGAAATTGAGCAGATCTTGGGCCTAACCGATCGCGTCGTCTTTACCCCGCACCTGGCACCGCTCAAGCGCGGTCTACTCTCTACGGTAACGATGCCGCTTACGCCACAGGCTATCGATACCTTGACCCGTGAGGACGTTGTCGACCATTACAAGCAGTTCTACGCCGGTCGCACCTTCGTGCGTGTATTCGATGCCGGTCAGCAGCCCAAGACGGCTTCGGTCGTCGGCACCAACGCCGCCCAGATCGGCCTCGCGCTCAACAAGCGCGCGGGCGTGCTGGTGGCGACGGGCGCCATCGACAATCTGTGTAAGGGTGCAGCAGGCCAGGCGGTCCAGTGCGCCAATATCGTCTTTGGTTTTGACGAGCGACGAGGCTTGCCCACAGTGGCGTGCCCGGTGTAGCACATTCGATTGTTAACGATTTGGTAGTCGGGCATCGAGTGGGGCGCCACTCTTAAGCTGGTTTCATGATCACGACTGGCATGGCGCACCAACCGATGTCCGTTTTTTGTTTGACATAAGGAGTCATAAAGACGATGAATACCGAGCTGTTTGATATCAAGATTCGCGCTATCGAGGGTGGCGTTACGGCTGCGGCTGGTTTTAAAGCCGCAGGCATCCACGCTGGGTTCCGCAAGAATCCCGAGCGCCTGGATTACGCCCTCGTCGTGCCCGATAAACCCTGTCCCGGTGCCGGCGTGTTTACCACCAATCGCTTTTGCGCGGCGCCCGTGCAGGTGAGCCGTGCCAACCTGGGCGGTGCCGACAAGGGCTACGGCATCATCGCCGGCGTTTCGGTCAACTCTGGCAATGCCAACGCCGCCACGGGTGAGACCGGCCTTGCATGCGCGCGCGAGACGTGCAGCATCGCATCGCAGGTCATCGGCTGCGAGCCCCAGCAGATTCTAGTTGCCTCAACGGGTGTGATTGGCCAGATTCTGCCGATCGACACGTTTGAGACCGCCATTCCTGCTGCCTACGAGGCGCTCTCCGCCCACGGTGGCGCCGATGCCGCTCGCGCCATCATGACGACCGACACGCACTCTAAGGAGTACGCCGTGTCCTACGTCAGTGAGGCTGCGGGTCATGAGGACAATGTCTATACGGTAGGAGGAATGTGCAAGGGCTCGGGCATGATCATGCCCAACATGGCCACCATGATCGCGGTCATCACTACCGATGCCCCCGTTGAGCCGGCGGCACTTCATGCCCTGCTGCTCTCGACCGTCAAGCAGACCTTTAACAAGGTAACGGTCGATTCCGACACCTCGACCAACGACACCTGTATCATGCTTGCCTCCGGCGCCGCCGCAGATGCCGAGCCTATCGACGAGGGCTCCGATGCCTTTGACGAGTTGGCATTTGCCGTGCACGAGGTGTGCGAGAGCCTGGCGCGCAACATCGCCGCCGACGGCGAGGGCGCATCCAAGCTCGTGACGGTCAACGTTACCGGCGCCGTGAACGACGAGGAGGCCGATATCGCCGCCCGTGCCGTTGCCAACTCGCCGCTCGTTAAGACTTGCATTGCCGGCCACGATTGCAACTGGGGCCGCGTTGCCATGGCGCTCGGCAAGTGCGGCGTGCGGTTTGACCAGGAAGACGTTTCAATCGACATGATGGGTATGCCCGTTTGCCGCGATGGCCTGACTGTTCCCTTTGACGAGGACGAGGCCTTGCGACGTTTCGAGGCGCCCGAGATCGTGATTTCGGCCGACCTGGGCGCAGGCGACGCGGCAACGACCGTGTGGACCTGCGACCTCACGCATGAGTACATCTCCATCAACGGCGACTACCGTTCCTAGACTCCCGATGTGCCGCGCGTCCCGCTGCAATCGCGGGCAACGAGGTGCGGCGTGATTGCTACACGAAAGACGAGGCAGACTATGAAGTTCGCACGCGATTGTCGCTCGAGCGAATCCAACGAAGTTACCGCGCAGCTGCTGTTCGAGGCGCTGCCGTGGATTAAGAATCTGACCGGTAAGACGGTCGTTATCAAGTACGGTGGCGCCGCCATGGTCGACGAGCAGCTGCGTCGTGACGTGATGAGCGACATCGTCCTGCTCAAGATCATCGGCATGCGCCCTGTTATCGTGCACGGTGGCGGCAAGGCCATCAACGAGGCGCTCAGCCACTATGACATCCCCGTCGAGTTTAAGAACGGCCAGCGTGTGACCACGCCTGCCACCATGGATATCGTGCGCGAGGTGCTGGGCGGTAAGGTCAACCAGGAGCTGGTCGCGGCGCTCAACCACCATGGCAACCTGGCCGTGGGCGTGTCGGGCAGCGACGCCGGTACCCTTATCGCCGAGCCACTCGACCCAGAGCTCGGCCGCGTAGGCAAGGTCACGCACGTCAACACCGACTATATCGAGCGTTTGCTCGACAGCGAGTACATTCCCGTTATCGCCACGGTCGCGGCGGGGGAGGACGGTGGCTTCTTCAACGTCAACGCCGATACCGCCGCTGGTGCCGTTGCGGCAGCGCTCCACGCGCACAAGGCGATTTTCTTGACCGACGTCGACGGCCTGTACAAGGACTTTAGCGACAAGGATTCACTTATCTCCAACCTGACGCTCGACGAGGTCAATGAGATGCTCTACGGCGGCGAGGTCGATAAGGGCATGATCCCCAAGCTTCGTGCGGCTGTCGACGCGCTTACCGCTGGCGTGTTCCGAGCCCACATCATCAACGGTACGACGCCGCATTCGCTGCTGCTGGAGCTGCTGACCGATGCCGGCGTCGGCACCGTGATTCATTCCACCGAGACGGCTTACGAGTTCGATACGCATCCGCATCCGCTTTCGACGTTTGCTGCGCGTCTGACCGAGAACCTCGACGAGGTCGAGAAGCTTCAGACGGTCTAGCTGACCCGCAGTTGTCGCGTCCCTGCATCCATAGCCCTGCGCCGTACGGCGCCCAACGAAAGGCATCCCATGTCACTTGCAACTCAACAATCGCTCGAATCCCATTACGTTATGCATACCTTTGGTCGCTCGCCGGTCGAGTTTGTCGAAGGTCACGGTATGAAGCTCACCGGTGACGATGGTCGTGAGTACCTCGACTTTCTTGCCGGCATCGGCGTGTGCAGCCTGGGTCATGGCGACTCGGCTGTGCTCTCGGCGCTCGAGGCACAGACCAAAAAGCTTCTGCATGTGTCTAACTACTTCTACATCGAGCAGCGTGGCCAGGTCGCGGCGCTGCTGTCCAAGCTTGCTAACGACGACGTAGATGGTGCGCGCGTGCTTGCCGATGCCATTGCCGCCGGCGATGAGACCACAGCAGCTGCTCTTGGTGCCCCGGCTGCGGACGAGCAGGTGTGGGAGACCTTCTTTGCCAACTCCGGCGCCGAGGCCAACGAGGGCTCGATGAAGCTTGCGCGCCTGTACGCCAAGCGTGCCGGTAACGGCGGCAACACTATCGTGTGCATGCGCGGCGGCTTCCACGGCCGTACGCTCGAGACCATTGCCGCCACCATGCAGGATTGGCTGCAGGATAGTTTCCGCCCGCTGCCGGGTGGCTTTGTGGCCTGCACGCCCAACGATGTCGATGAACTGTGTGCAATCTTTGAGCAGCTGGGGAGCGAAATTTGTGCCGTGATGCTCGAGCCGATCCAGGGTGAGAGTGGCGTGCACCCCATGACCGAGGAGTTTATGGCGGCGGCGCGCGACCTAGCACACGACGTGGGCGCCGTGCTTATCGCCGACGAGGTCCAGTGCGGTCTGTTCCGCTCCGGCAAACCGTTCGCTTACCAGACCTATGGCGTGGAGCCCGACATCATGAGTCTTGCCAAGGGCATCGCCGACGGCGTTCCTATGGGCGCCGTGGTGGCAAAGAAAGAGATCGCCGACGTGTTTAAGCCCGGCGATCACGGTTCGACCTTTGGCGGTAGCTGCTTGGCCATCGCGGCGTGCGCCGCGACGCTCTCCGCGCTCGTGCGCGGCGATTATGCCGACCATGCTGCCAAGGTAGGCGCCTATATGGAGGCAAAGCTCGCCAAGTTACCGCACGTTACCGAGGTGCGCGGTCGCGGCTTGATGCTCGGCTGCGACTTGGATGACGCAGCAGGCGATGCGCATGATATTGTTGCCCGCGCGTTGGCCGCCGGTGCCGTGATTAACGCTACGGGTGCCCATACGCTGCGTTTCCTGCCGCCGCTCGTCTGCGAGGAAGCCGACGTGGACAGTCTGATCGAGATCCTGTCGGGTGTCTTGGGCTAACGCGGCGCAATAACTCAATTTGGACCGGGTTCCGGACTGCGGGTGTGCCATATGCGGCACGATTCAACGGTCTGGAGCCCGTTTTGCCTTAGATTTGCTAAGGCAGGGAGACCTGCTGGTCAAAAAACATCAAATATGAGTACTGTTACCGATTTGGTAGCAGCAATTTTGGACTAATAAGGCCAGATAGCAAGTCGAAATGGCGATGAAAGCACGATTTTGAGCCAACTGTTAGTCCTTATAATGGACATATGTTGCGTAACTTAAGCAAATACTGTCTATTTATATGTTGCAAACAAAGTAGCAGTACTCATTTTTGCCATTTTTTGACCACGGCCTTTGTGACAGACGTGCTGGCGGGTTCGAATCCCATGCGCTGGGCCTGAAAAAGGAAAGGCCTCCATCGCTGGAGGCCTAACAATTCAGTGGTGGGCGATGAGGGATGTCCGCGTGCGGCTGGCGCCGCCCGCGTCCCGCTTCGTCGCTCCGCTCCTCGCGTGCTGCGCTGGAAAACGCTTCGCGTTTCCTCAGCTCCGCACCCTGTCGGGTTCGAATCCCTCTGCGATGGGCCCAAAAAAGAAAGGCCCCCATTGCTGGGAGCCTATCAAATCAGTGGTGGGCGATGAGGGATTCGAACCCCCAGCCTTGTGCGTGTAAAGCACCTGCGCTAACCGTTGCGCCAATCGCCCGTGCGGAGAGAGTATAGCAAAACAATCGCCTCATTCACCTCATATCCATTAAAGGTAACTGGCGCGTGTCACAGCCCTTGATTATCAACTTTATCCGAACACCTCCCACATTCATC
>NZ_QSTQ01000022.1:0-43330 GCF_003438275.1 Collinsella sp. OM07-12 | reverse complement strand
CATTGCAACCTCCATCTCTCCTGATGATGGAATTGTCGCAATTGGGGGTCCTGCTGCGTGTACTGTGCATAGGACACTTATCCAAAGCGGTCTAACACAACGATAATGCTGTACACCGACGACGCTTTTCGCGCAGATAATGACCGGTGGTTAAATCACTGATAGAGACCAAATCCATCGGTGGGATAATGGCCTTTGATTGCAAATGGAGAAAGGCAGGGACGATGGGCTTCTTCGATAAAGGCTTCGACCCAATAAAAGAGGCGCAGAAGGCTGCGGCCGCTGCAGGAAAAGGAATCGCAAGCGCTGCCGAACAGGCATCGAATGCCGCCAAAACCGCCGCCGATCAGGCGGGACAGACCATCGGGGACATTGCAGGCAAGGCAAAAGGTGCCGTTCAGAGCATTGGAGATGCGATCAAGGACGGTCCAGAGCCGAAGAGCTTCAAATACAACACTGAGTTTGTCGATGAGCAAGACGCTGACGCATCGACCCAATCTCAAAGTCCAGCTCCCGAACATATGGCGAAAATGCTCGGCGGTGTAGCTGAAGGAGCCGCAAATGCCGCGAGCGCTGCGGCCGCCGGTGCTCAAGGCGCTGTCGCCGCCGTCGCAGGCAAAGCGGGAGAAATCGCCGACGGGATCAAGCAAGGTGTCGAGAATGCAAGGGCGAAAGAACCAGATGAGTACGAGCTCGCCGTCATCGAATACAACCAAGCCTATACAGATCTGGAGTCGGGAGGGATCGAACTCTACCAGTCCAGGCTGAGGAGCATCGACCTGCTGGACCTCGTTACCGACCTGGTGAACTCGATCGCGAACACGCCGAAGTCGTTCGTGGAGGATGTCGAGGAGGTGTCCCACAAGAAGCGAAGCTTCAAGGAGTCGGAGTCCTTCGCCCGCGAAGAGCTGGACTCGGCGCGGAAATCGGCGGCCAGCGCCGGCGCCGGCGTCGCAGCGGGCATGGCCGTTGCCAGCATAGCCCCATCCGCCGCCATGTGGGTTGCCACAACTTTCGGCACAGCCTCCACGGGCGCCGCGATCTCCACGCTGTCGGGCGCTGCCGCGACGAACGCGGCGATGGCCTGGCTCGGCGGAGGCGCATTAGCCGCCGGAGGAGGCGGGATGGCCGCAGGCAGCGCTTTCCTGGCAATGGCCGGCCCCATTGGATGGGGCGTCGCAGGCGCCACGTTGCTGACCTCCATCGCGCTTTTCGTGAAAAAACAGCACAAGATCGCTGAGGAAAAGCACGAGGAGCTCTTGTCGGTAAAGAGAAACACCGAGGCTCTTAGGGAGACGTCCGCAGCGATTGGGGCGCTTAGGGCGAAGACCGACGCCCTTCGCGAAGAGCTATCCGGGTCCTTCATGTCCTCATGCCGCCTGCATGGCGCCGACTACCTTTCCATCTCCGACGACGAGAAACTGGCCCTGGGCTCCTTGGTAAACAACGCGAAGTCCCTGGGCAGCCTCATCGTCGAGAGGGTGGCCACCCGGGACGGTGAATAGCCATGAAAGCAGAAAAGGTACTCAAGAGCTCACAGGAGCAGGCCGTCGCCGCATGGATCGGCTTGATCAACCAGATGAGAATCGACGACCTAATCGAGAATCTTAACCGCCAAGACCAGAACCTCGATTCCGCAATGGAGTCCATGAACTGGGCGCTCGGGAAGATCGAGGACCTCGTCGTTGCGAACAGGGGCGGTAACAAGGGCGTCCACGGGTTCATCGCCGAGGTGGCCGAATGCGGGCTGGAGAACGCGCAGAGCCTCGTCCATGGCGATAAACCGGTAATGGAATGGGTTAATGACAACGGCCCCGCCGACCTTTTGCGCAACGGCGTCGAGATACAGGTCAAGTTCGTGAACGCCGGCGGCAAGTTCTCCCTAGACGCTGTGGCCGCCCATTTGCAGAAGTACCCCGATTTCCTCGACAAAGACGGCATCTACCAGATTCCGAAGGACCATCTCGACGCGGTGCGCTCCCTGTATGAGATGCCAAAGGAGGAAGCGGCCAAGCTGGCGTCCTCGACCGGCGGCCCGTCTTACTCAACCTGGAGAAGCATCCATGAGTTCTTCGACTCAAGCGGGTTCAGCATCGATGACCTCGAGGCCTCCAAATTCGAGTACTCGGAAGTCCAGAAGAACGCTATCGCCGACAAGATGACCGAGGAGAAGAGCAGGCTCGCAGACGAGAGCGAGCGAATAAAGAAGGACATCTACGAGGAGCACAAGCCCACGCCCCAAGAGGGCGCGAAGGCCGCGGCGGCTGGTGCCGTTCTGGAAGCGGGAACGGCATTCGCCATTTCAATGAATCGCCATCTCGTGAACGGAAAGCGTATCGGCGACTTGACTCAGGATGACTGGGAGGAAATCGCCATAGATTCCGGCATGGGACTCGTCAAAGGTGGCGTTCGCGGCGGAGCTGTTTATTGGCTGAATAACTACACGGCTACCCCCTCATCTGTTGCAAGCGCGCTGGTTACGGCATCATTCGGCGTCGCTGAATGCGCTTACAGGTTCCGCAGCGGCGAGCTTACGGAGATTGAGTTTATAGAAAACTCCGAAATCGCGTGCCTCGATGCGTCTGTGAGCGCGTTCTCGAGCTTCGTGGGCCAGGTTGCCATTCCGATCCCGGTTCTGGGCGCCCTCGTCGGCAACGCCGTAGGCACGACCGTGTACGAATTGGGAAAGGATTTCTATAACAAACGAGAGGCGGAGCTGCTCGCGCACTATGCCCAGGAATTGAAGGTCCTCGATACTGAGCTCGATGGCGAATACGACGCATGCATCAGCGGCCTTCGTGAGAATATGAGCGCATACATCAGCCTTCTCGAGAAGGCTTTCTCCCCGAATGTCGCAATGGCTTTTTCCGGCTCCGTTGAGTTGGCGGCAAGCCTTAACGTCCCGGACGGCGAAATCCTGCACACGCGCGAAGAAGTCGATGATTTCTTCCTGAATTAGAATCAGTCAGGTTAAAGAAACAACGGCCGAGCGAAACCCAATCGCTCGGCCGTTTGCCGTTTAGAACGGATGAATCTCCTGTATTACCATCATGCTCACTTGCCTAGGCAGGCAAACTGCAATGGCCTACATCACCCACTTGAACACGGCGCGGAACAGCCAGACGAAAAAGCCCAGCGTGACCTTAAGCGCTGCCATGAGGAACCTACCAAGCCTCTTCATCGACGTCACCCCAATCTTCCTTGACCTTGCGGGCGCCCTCGTCGGCGCCCTCTTCCTTCTCTTTCGCGAGCAGCCTCGCCAGTTCGTCGGGCACGCCCGGGACCTCCGCCCTCCCCAGAGCGCGCTGCAGGGCATCCTCTCGTAGGCGGGGTCGTCCTTCGCGAGCAGCGCGTAGGCGGCCTTGCGCCGGTGCCCAGAGACCATCTGCCACGAGCCGTCGCCGACCTTGCGCACGAGCGGCAGGTCGGTGAGGCCGTCCTTGCGTATGGACTCGGCGAGCTCGGCTATGCCAGCCGGGTCCATGGAGTAGGCGGCGTTCGCCGGGTGGTCGGCGATGTCGGCCACCGCTATCTCGGACACCGGGTAGCGCCCGCGGGTGCGAGACGCGCCGTCGAGAAGCCCCGTGATAGTGAAGCCCGCGGCCACCTGGCTAGGAGAGCTCACGGGACACCTCGTCTGCGAGCGCCTCGTAGTCGCGCGCGGGGCGGCTCCCCGGCTCGAAGGCGGCCACCGGCTTCCACTGCCAGCTGCCCTCGCAGACCTTGCTGCTCGCGTGGATTACCGTCTCGAACTGCTCGCCCGGGAAGAAGCCGTCGAGCACGGCCGCGCCCGTGGCCTCGGCGTTGGTCATGCGGCCGGGCACGCAGGTGCGCAGTATCTTCCAGCGGGGCGTGGGCATGCGCAGGGCGTCCGCGATGGAGCGCGTCGCCTCCACGGTGAGCGCCGTGCCGCGCATCACGGTGGAGTCGAGCTTGACGGGGATGACGACCATGCCGCCCTCCGCTGCGGCGAGGTAGGCATTAAAGGCGAGCCTGCGCATCACTGGGCTGCAGTCGATCAGGCAGACGTCGTAGGAGCCCGAGGCGTCGTCGAGGGCGAACTTGAGGCGCTGCTCGCGCAGGAGCATCTCGTTCTGGTCGACGAGGTCGATGGTCGAGGCCACCACGTCGAGGCCCTCCCCGGCGGCGTAGGCGACCTCCTCCACGGGCACGCCGCCGTAGAGCAGCTCGACCGAGGTGCGCCGCTCGGAGGCGGCCCGGTCGTAGAGGCCGAAGAAGTCGGTGGCCGACGCCTGCGGGTCGAGGTCGACGAGCAGGGTCCGAAGGCCCCGGGCGGCGAAGATCGCCGCCAGGTTCACGGCGGTCGTCGTCTTGCCGACGCCGCCCTTGTAGTTGGAAATGGCTATCGTGCGCATGGGTCGCGTCCTCTCTAGCGTGGGGCGCGCCTCGCCGCATCCGGTCCGACGCGCCCCGAGTCTCGGAGCGTCGGGACAAAACCGTACGGATTTGTCCGACAAGCGGAGTGTACCATGAAAACGTACGGATATGTACGCTTTCATGGTACAAGGGGCGGATTCGGGGAAACCCGACCCCGGGAACCCGGGGCCGGGCGTGCCGCCTAGGAGAGCGGCTCCATCTCGCCGAAGCAGTTGATGTGGTGGCGCAGAAGCGCTCGGTTCTCCTTGACGACCATCATCGCCACCTCGTCGAAGCGGACCGGGGTGTCGGCGTAGTCGTCGCCGTTGCCGGCGAGCCACGTCGCCGCCAGCGCCTCGCGCAGCCCGCGCGCCCTGCGGGCCTCGGGGAAGCCGTCCGTCCCGATTCGGACCGTGGCGTCGACGAACACCAGGGTCCCGTCCTCGTCCACCGCCACGAGGTCGATCCCGCCGATGCCCTCGGGCCCCTGCCAGGCCTCGTCGACGATCTCGTAGCCCTTGCGCTCGAGGAAGATCCTGATCGCGCCCATCGCCTTTTCCTTCATGTCGTTCATGTCTTGCTCCTTAGACTCGGAGGCCCGCCCCTGTGGCGTGCCTTGCGTCGCGTGAGTCGCATGCAGCGCGGGCGTGCCGGCAAGGGAGGAAGCGGAGTCGGGCGTGGAAATGGAAGTATCCCGACGGCAGTTTTTCGCGTTGTTCGCGCGCGCAGCGCATGGGGCGAAGAACCCGAAAAAGTGTCGCGGCCCTTGCCGGCCGCCTGCCGGCGTGCGACCCTGCGCGTCCAAGGGGCGCCGGGGCGGGTTTCGGATCGGAGGGGCGCAGGCGTGCGGCATAGAATCGGGCATGGGTGCCGGGGCCCTCCGGGCATGGGATGCGGGCCCGTCGGCGGTTGCAGGGGCGCTCAAGGGAGTTAGCGGCGGCGTCGCGGCGAGGACGATTGCGCGCCCTCGTGTCCCGACGCCGCGGCATGAGCCGGCACGGACGGCTTTCCCGTGCCGCCTGCGGCCGATATGCGCACGGGATCGCTGGCGGTGAGACTTTTCGTTGCGCGGAACGGCTACGGTGCTGCGCGACACGTCCGTTGAGAGAAGGAGGCAAGCAGATGTTGGGCTACGAAGAGAAGGTGGAGCGCCTCGAACTGCTCGACGCGGTGGCGGAAGCCGGGAGGTTGGCGAGGGGCCTGGACCAGCTGCTCGAGTCCCTGGCGCACGCCGATCAGCTGGACCCGCTCGACGTCGAGGGCACCCTGGCCCTGAGGTCGATAAGCGAGAGGTGCGCCGGTCGCATCGAGGACGCCGCGCGCATTCTGGAGGCACAGAACGAGGTCTTTATGCCGAAGGGCAAGAGCCTGCTCTCAACGCCGCCCGTCGAAAGGGAACGCTCCGCTCTTGGCGGGGAAGCCGTCGCGTTGCTCGCTCCGCCTCTTCGATTCTGGCAGGCGCCCGGAATTGGGGCGGCCTTGATCAGCTTAGCCCGTTGATGGTCTCCTCGAGCTCCGCCATGTAGGCGACTATCTCATCGATGCTTGGGTAGCTGCCGAACAGCATCGGCCTCATCGAGGCGTAATCGGCCGCCAACTCGTCGAGCCTGCCCTTTGGAGGGGCGAGCCTGAGCGTGCCGGGCCTCGCGTCGGCCAGCTTGGCCCACGGCGTGCGGTAGAACTTCTCTTTGAACCTGACGACCTGTTCGAGGAGGCCAGGCTGCGCTACGGCGCGGCCGAGCACGAACGAGTGGCCAAGGCGGTACATGTCGTAGTAATGGCGGGAGTAGCGCCTGGGCATAGCCTTGCCCTCGGGCCTGTTGGCCTCCTGGTGCAGGATGGTGGCCTTCTCCCAGAACGTGCGCTCGGGGCTCGCGGTGCGCACCGTGGTCGACAGCTCGGGCCCGAACGGAACCACGTCCGCCGCGTACGGGGTTATCGCCGCCTCCTCGGAGGGCGACCATGCCGCCATGGGCCCTATCTCCAGCTTGATGGTGTCGAGCGTGCCCGCCGACTCGAAGGAGCGCGGGTAGTCGAAGTACACGGTCTCCTCCTCGGCCCCGCACCTAACGGACGCTTCGGTGCCGAGGGACTCGGAGAGCGTGGCCCTGAGCTTCGGGGCAAAGGCGTCGGCCAGGAAGGCGTTCGTGCGCTCGATGCTGTCGGCCTTGAACCGCTCCTGCGCCGAGTTGCTGCGCGGCTCCCACGGTTCGTCCTCGCCGTAGCCCAGGAGTCGCCAATCGAGTATGAGGTCGATGTCCTCCGAGAAGCGCTCGATGAGCCCGAAAGCCTTCGACAGGCTCGTGCCGCCCTTGAACACCATGGACTCGGCGAAGCCGCTTCTGTGGAAAAGGTGGTCCAAGGTGTAGCACACCCAGAAGTCCTTCTCGACGACGGCCGGCGCAAGCGCCATCCTCTGCGCGGCGGCCTCGAAGACCAGTCTGCGCTCGTCGGTCGAGGCCCTAGCGATCCTGTCCATGCTTCGCCTCCCATATCTTCTTCGCGGCGTCGGCAACCCAGGAGGTGAGCCCCGCCGACTCTTCCAGGAACGCGCCGGCCTGCTCCTCCGTGAGGTTGCGCGCGAGCGTTCCGATTTCCTCGTCGCCCACGTTCTCGCGCCCGAGCGCCTTGAGGGCCTGCACGATGGTGCAGGTGATCTGCGAGCAGTCGAGCAGGTCGCGGTTGGCGCGGTGCTGGAGCTCGATATCGTACGGCCCGTACTCGTAGCGCTTGTACGGACCGCTGCTGACGTAGACGAGCTTTGCGGGCACCTGCGTGTCGAGGCCCAGCGCATTGAGCGCCGCGTCGCCGGACGGTGCGACGATCCACTTGTTGGCACGGGCGACGGCGCGCACGACCTCGTCGGCGCTGGCCGGCACCTCGGTGCCCATGAGCGCGCTGCGCTCCGGCGCGTAGTAGACGCCGCGGATGGCGCGGGCGATCCCTCCCTTTGCATGCAAGCGCCCGAGCGCGTTGGCAGCGTTGCGTCGGCCTGCGACGTCGGAGAAGTCGGCGGCTGTGAAGGCCCTGCCGGCGCCGAAGCTCTCTATGCGCTTAGCGATGGCCTCTGCTTCTGTCATAGCGTTCCTCCTTTTTGATGAAAATAGTATATACCTTTTTCATCAAGTTGCCTCTGATTGCCTTGGTTGCCCACGCATCGCGCCTGCGGTCCCTCGCCGCGCCGGCACGCGCGCGTGCGCCCGGAAGCGGTTGAGTCTCCCAATCGCGGCCCGGGATTAGCATCGAGACATCTCGAAGAGATCGTCGCTGGGCCCTTTCTCGCGCTTTGCGCGCCTTCCGGGCGGCGGCGCCTCGCCGAACCCGTTGAAGATCTCCATGACCAGGGCGAGCTGCCTTTGGAGGTCCGCATCAAGCTCATCGGCGTCGCACACGGCGAGGAGCCGCTCCGCCAGTCCCTTCATGGAGTCGCGCAGCGCCCGCTGCGTCCGCGACGACGGCCTCACCGTTATCTCGGTCCCGGTCAGCCTCGCCATGATGTAGTCCTGCCTGCTCATGCCGCTCCAGGCGGCCATGTTGGCGATCAGCTCGTACTCCTCCGGGGTGCAGCGGAACGCCATCGTCTTGCTGCGCTTTCGGGCGCTGTTCTCGCACGGCATCCTATTCGCCCCTCAGCTCGGAGAGCGCGTCGGCGATCTGCGCGCGCTTGGCGGGGAAAAGGTGCGCGTAGCGGTATGTGATGTCGATGGCCTCGTGTCCCACGCGCTCGGCGATGTCGAGGGCGGAGAAGCCCATGTTGATGAGCAGGCTCACGTGGCTGTGGCGAAGGTCGTGGATGCGTATCCGCTTGACGCCCGACGCCTTGCAGCCGCGGTCCATCTCGTGCACGAGGAAATGCTTCGTGAAGCCGAAGAGCCGCTCGTCGGGCGCCACGTCATCGCGCATCTCGATGAAATCCGCCATCTCGTCGCGGAGGAACGCGGGCATCTTGATCGTGCGCACCGATTTGCGCGTCTTCGGCTTCGTGACCACATCCTCGCCGTGCAGCCGCTGGTAGGATTTGTTTATGCGAAGCCCGGACGTTTCCAGCGGGAAGCCCGAGGGCGTGAGCGCCATGAGCTCGCCGCAGCGTATGCCCATCCAGTAGAGAACCTCGAACGCGTAGAGGGCGAGCGGCTTGTCGGAGATTGCGTCTGAGAAGCGGAGGTACTCGTCCTTGGTCCTGAACTGCATCTCGCCGGCCTCCTTGCTACCCATCTTGTCCACCTTGTGCACCGGGTTTTTCTCCAGGTTGTAGTAGCGCTCGGCGTGGTTGAAGATGGCCTTGAGCTGGTTGTTGATGGTCCTCAGGTTGTGGGCTTGAAGCCGTCTCCGTCCGCCCTTGTGGACCCCGTGAGGGAGTTCTGCCACCTGACGATGTCGACGGGCCGAATGTCGCACATGCGCATGTCGCCGAAGAACGGGATGAGCTTGCTCTCGATGATGTTCTCCTTGGTGAGCCAGGTGTGCTCGCGGACCCTCGGCCTCACCTCCGCCTCGTAGACCTTGCCGAAGTCGGCGAAGGTCATGTCCATGGCGTCGTCCTTGAGGGCCTTGAAGTTCTTCTCCCACAGGAGCGCCTCGAGCTCGGTCTGGAAACCCTTCTTCGTCTTGTGTCGCTTGGCCCCGCGCGCGTCACGGTAGTAGAACTGCACGTAGAAGAGGCCTGTCTTCTTGTCCTTATAGGCCGGCATCGTCCACCTCCGGGAAGTAGCGGGCATCGAACAGGTCGCTGCGGACGCGTCCGCGGATCACCACGCGCCCGAGGGCCTCCTGCTCCTTGTTCATCTGGCGGATGACCTCGTAGGCGCTGCCTTTCTTGATCTTCAGGCGCTCCGCCACCTCGTCTGCGGTGAGCATGCTCGGTCTCGGCGTCCTCGCAACCGGTTGTTCCATCTTGAACCTCCTGTCTATTCGTACATATCCGTACGTTGATATTCCAGAGAATAACCGTACGAATCTGTACTGTCAATAGAATTGCGTACAAACCCGTACGCTGATAGAATGGTCGCCGACGAAATCTATAGGAGGGCACATGGCGACAGGCGACAACATCCGGCGGTACCGCAAGGCGAAGAGCTTTACGCAGGCCCAGCTCGCCGATGCCGTGGGGCTCACCGAGGGCGCGATCAGGCACTACGAGAGCGGCATCCGCGCTGTTAAGCCGGAGCTGCTCGAGAAGATCGCGAAGGCGCTCGAGGTCTCCGAGGGCGCGCTCAAGGATTACGGCGTCGAGACGTCGCAAGACCTCATGGCCCTGCTGCTGCAGCTGGAGGGGGGCTACGGCCTCGTGCCCAGCGAGGACGGCATGGGCCTGACGGTCGACCCCAAGGCGCCGCATGCCCCCAAGCTCGCGCAGTCGATCAAAACCTGGGCGGAAAAGCGCGCAGAGTTAGAGCGCGGCGAACTCGACGAGGACGCTTACGCTGACTGGAAGGCCTCTTTCTGACATCTTCCCAGGTGAATTGACGTTTCCTTGCGAACGGCCTCCGGTTTTCCGGGGGCTGTTCCATTATTCCCGTATGAAATCGGCACCCCGGAAGCCCTGTTCGGGGAATAATTGCATACCCGAGTACGGCAGAGTACGCGGCGTTATTCGGCGGTATTCTGGGTTGTCGAAACTGCGGAAACCGATTTTCGCGTTTTATTATTCCCGTTTGTTGACCTGGGCAAATGCGATTAACGAGGGCTTGAATCCGCCTCGCAGTTTCAACTTAGTTTCACTCGCTCGAAATAGGCCCTCCGGGGACCCGAATTGTGAATTATTCCCGCAGGGCCCTATTATTCCCGTACCGCCGAGTGCTCCGCCGTGCCGCCCAGTAGGGGTATGCGGGAATAATTGGGCCATTTCCCCAGGTAGGCATGCAAAAAGAAGGCCCCCGAACCAAAGGGTTCGGAGGCCGTTATTCCCGTTATTTCGCTGGTGGCTTTGCGCTATGGCGACATCGAAACAGCATCAGGCGATACTCGGCAGCACCAAAATGCGAGTTCAGAAGCCAGTTCCCATTATTCCCACTCGATCGTCGCGGGCGGCTTGGACGTGATGTCGTAGCACACGCGGTTGGCGCCGGGAACCTCGGCCACGATGCGGCCGGAGATGCGGGCCAGAACGTCATAGGGCAGCTTGGCCCAGTCGGCGGTCATGGCGTCGCTGGACTCGACGGCGCGCAGGATAATCGGACGCTGATAGGTACGCTCGTCACCCATAACGCCGACGGACTTAATGTCGGGCAGGACCGCAAAATACTGCCAGCAGCTGTGTTCGGAGTTGCGCTCGCCGGTCTGCTCAAACAGGCGCTGGTTGTAGGCGTCGAGCTCCTCGCGCACGATAGCGTCGGCGTTCTTGAGAATCTCGAGCTTCTCCTTATCGACCGCGCCGATGATGCGGATGGCCAGACCCGGGCCCGGGAAAGGCTGACGGAACACGATGTGGCCCGGCAGGCCCAGCGCCAGACCAAGTGCGCGGACCTCGTCCTTAAAGAAGTGGTCGAGCGGCTCGATGAGGTCGAAGTGCACGCCCTCGGGGAACGGGATCAGGTTGTGATGGCTCTTGATGGTGGCCGTCTTGCCGCCCGTCTTACGAGCGCCGGACTCGATGATGTCGGGGTAGATGGTGCCCTGAGCCAGGTACTTGACCGGCTTGCCATCGCACTCGAGCTGCTGGGCCACAGCGAAGAACTCTTTCCAGAACTGCGTGCCGATGATACGGCGCTTCTCCTCGGGCTCGGTCACACCGGCCAGAAGTTCGGCATAGCGGTCCTCGGCGTGGACGTGAATAAAGTCGACGTCGAACTGCTTGGTGAAGACCACCTCCACCTGCTCGGGCTCGCCCTTGCGCAGCAGGCCGTGGTTGATGAACACGCAGGTCATCTGCTTGCCCACGGCGCGGGCGCCCAGCGCAGCCACGACGGAAGAGTCGACGCCACCGGACAGGGCCAGAATCACGCGGTCGTCGCCGACCTTCTCGCGGAACTCGGCCGTCATGGTCTCGACCAGGTTGTCCATGCTCCAGTTGGGCTCCAGGCCGCAGATCTCAAACAGGAAGTTGCTCAGCAGCTGCTGACCGTACTCGGAATGCTTGACCTCGGGGTGGAACTGCGTAGTGAAGATCTTGCGCTCAACGCACTCCATGGCGGCAACCGGGCACACGTCGGTGCTGGCGGTGACGGTAAAGCCTTCGGGCACCTCGGAAACGGCGTCGCGGTGGCTCATCCACACGGTCTGCTCCATGGGCGTGGAGTTAAAGAGCTTGGCGCCAGCCGTGCGCGTAATGGTAGCGCGGCCGTACTCGCCCACCTCGGAGTGACCGACCTTGCCGCCGAGCGTCACGGCCGTGATCTGATGGCCGTAGCAAAAGCCCAGGACGGGAAGGCCCAGGTCAAAGATGGCAGGATCGATGGACGGAGCGTCCTCGGCATACACAGAAGCCGGGCCGCCAGAAAGGATGAGCGCAGAGGCGTTCATCTCGCGAATCTCATCGGCCGAGATGTCGCAGGGAACGATCTCGGAATACACGTTGAGGTCGCGGACGCGACGGGCAATGAGCTGACCGTACTGCGCACCAAAGTCGAGTACGAGGACCTTTGCGGAAGCCTTTTGATCCATGGTTTCCCCCTCTTGTTGGCGGGGAGCCGGTGCCCACCCGCGTGAATGAACGAAAATAACTTTCATAGTGTACACGTTATATGGGGTTTCTCGTCCCTCGCAGCCATCAGCGCACGGCAAACGCACGACCGGGGCCCTATTTGACGGCAATTGGAGTGATACTAAACGTTACAGATGATGTAATACGTTTGAACATTGGACGCCCTGTGCCACAATACTGCCGAACGACTCCGCCTCTGCGGCGGCAAATACGATAGGAATACCAGCATGAAGCGCATCCTTCTCATCGCCACGGGCGGCACCATCGCATCGACCGAGGACGGCAATGGCCTCTCCCCCGCCCTGACCGGTGAGGAGCTCGCCCAGAGCGTCCCCGAGATCTCGGGCCTCTGCGAGCTCGACGTCGTGCAGCCCATGAACATTGACAGCACCAATATGCGCCCCAGTGACTGGATGCGTATCCGCGACGTCATCGTCGAGGGTTATGCCGACCACGACGGCTTCGTGATTCTGCACGGCACCGACACCATGAGCTACACCGCGGCAGCGCTTTCCTACCTGATTCAGGACAGCCCCAAGCCCATCGTGCTCACCGGCTCGCAAAAGCCCATGGGCAATCCCTTTACCGACGCCAAGCTCAACCTGTACCAGAGCCTGCTCTATGCGCTCGACGAGCACTCGCATGACGTCTCGATCGTGTTTGGCGGCGTCGCCATTGCCGGCACACGCGCCCGTAAGCAGCGCACCATGAGCTTTAACGCGTTCATTAGCGTCAACTATCCGCCCATCGCCTATATCCGCAACGACCGTATCGTGCGCAGCGGGCTTCACGGCACGCATCGAGGCGAAAACCCGGTGCGCTTCTACGACCACATCGACCCACGCGTGTTTGTACTCAAGCTCACGCCCGGCGTGAACCCTGGCGTTCTGGACGCTCTGGCCGATAGCTACGACGCCGTGATTCTGGAGACCTTTGGCATTGGCGGCATCCCCGAGTTCGGCGAGTCCGGCGAGTCGTTCCAAGAGGCAATTTTCCGCTGGGTCGATTCGGGCCGCACCGTCGTTATGACCACGCAAGTCCCCGAAGAGGGCCTTGACCTGGGTGTTTACGAGGTCGGCCGTGCTTACGCCGATCATCCGGGCATTCTGCGCGGCGACGACATGACCACCGAGACGCTCGTGGCCAAGACCATGTGGGCACTCGGTCAGTCACGCGATGCCGCCGAGATCCAGCGCCTGTTTTACAGCCAAGTCAACCACGATCGCATCCCGATGGCGTAATTCAGCTGTCGACGGGTATCCCCTATTCGATACCCTCGAGAAGCTCTGACACCGTCATGCCAAGGGCGGGCGCGATCTTAAATAGAACCTTGAGCGTGAAATTTGCCGTTCCATCTTCGATTCTGTCGAGATAGGGGCGGCTGATTCCTGCTGCCACACAAAAATCGACCTTGGAGATACCAAGGTCCCTGCGCGTCTCTTCGACCCGCCTGCCAAGAATCTGTTTAGCACGTTCGTCCATGCAGACGAGTTTGAAATGGAGCCGAACATAAACGTAAACTATAGTTTACGTTTTGCCGAATACACAGGAGTTTTCTATGTCGGGTTCTTCGGTCCGCACGTACCGAGCCACGCTTCGCACAAACAGCGCACCGCCCAAGCTCGTCGTCGTTGAAGCAGAATGTCTTTCGCCCGATGAGCGCACAGCATTTGCATTGCTATCAAGTCGCGTCGCCGCCGTTCTGGTCCCTTGCCCGGCGCAAGGCGAACTTGCCATCCAATGCCAAGCGCACAGCTGCTCGCTCAATCAGGCTGCCGTAATCACAACCAGCCAACGCGGTCTGCCCCTTCTCCTAGAAGCCGGTACCGCGCTCACCCTTCGCGGCGCCGGATACGAAAACGAGGCCGCCGCCGATATGGTCTTTAAACCACGATCGAGCGGCGGCCTCGCAGCAGCCATTGAATATGCGTGCAGGCTCGTTGCCTAGAAGAACAAGTTAGAAACCAAAGCCAAAGCCCGTTCCGGTAATCGCCGAGTACATAAAGTAGACGTTGATTACGTTGAGAAACACACCCGTGATGCAGCCGTTTCGCAGGTAGCGCTCGCACACGATGCGCGCCATGGCGGCGGAGTCATCATTGTTTTTAGCCTGGCGTCCTGCCGTAAAGTACGTCGCCACGCTCAGCAGTAGGTTGAGCACCGGCAGTGCCAGCAACTCGTAGCTCTTGCCCCAGCGCGTCACCTCGCCGGCTGCGTTAAACTTCGTTGCCACCTCGGGACCAATGTTGGGGATAACACACGCTGCGACCACCAGCGGAATCACCGCAAGTACGAGCAGAGCAATACCCATGTAGCCAGCTTTTTTGCCATACTTAAACATATGCGTCGTCCTTACACGTTAAAGCGGAAGTGCACGACGTCGCCATCGGCCATGACATAGTCCTTGCCCTCAATACGCAGTTTGCCGGCGGCCTTGGCGCCCTGCTCACCGCCGAGCTCGATGTAGTCGTCATAGCCAATGACCTCGGCCTTAATAAAGCCGCGCTCAAAGTCGGTATGGATGACACCGGCAGCCTGCGGAGCGGTCGCACCCTGACGCACCGTCCAAGCCTTGACCTCCATCTCGCCAGCCGTAAAGAACGACTGCAGGCCAAGCAGCTTGTAGGCGGCCTGCGCGAGCACGTCCAGACCGGGCTGCTCCAGGCCCAAGCTCTCCAGGTAGTCGGCCGCATCCTCGGGATCGAGCTCGGAAAGCTCAGCCTCGATCTTGGCGCAGATGGGCAGTGGCTTGACACCATCGATGGGCGCCAGGTCGTCGTTGAGCATATCCTCGTCCACGTTGGCCACATACAGGATGGGCTTCATGGTGAGCAGGAACAGGCCCTTGGCAGCGGCGCGCTCCTCGTCGGTCATCTCCATGGATGCGGCGCGCTTGCCCTCGTTGAGCCAGGCAAGCAGGCGCTTGGCGACCTCAAACTTGGGCATGAGCTCCTTGTCGCGCTTGGCCTCCTTCTCGAGCTTAGGCAGCTGCTTCTCGAGCGTGCCCATGTCGGCCAGGATGAGCTCGGTCATGATGGTATCGGCGTCACCGGCGGGGTCGACGAACTCGCCCGTGCGGCCCACCTCGCGCATGACGTTGGGATCCTTAAAGTAGCGCACGACCTCGCAGATGGCGTCGGTCTCGCGAATGTTGGCCAAGAACTGGTTGCCCAGGCCCTCGCCCTCGTTGGCACCCTTCACCAGGCCAGCGATGTCGACAAACTCGACCGTAGCCGGCACAATGCGGCCGGGGTTAACGATGTCGGCGAGCTTTTGCAGGCGGCTATCGGGCACATCGACGATACCCACGTTGGGGTCGATCGTGGCAAACGGGTAGTTGGCGGCAAGGCCGGTCTTTTTGGTAAGCGCGGTGAACAACGTCGACTTGCCCACGTTGGGCAGGCCCACGATACCGATGGAAAGGGACACGACAGCTCCTTTTGGTACAGGTACTTCAAACTTCATAAGTATAGCGCCGCCGCAGCATCCGGGCGAATCCGGACACCGCGGCGGCGCAAATGAAGCAGAGATAGGGGTCGCTGACTAGTCTGCGAGCTTTTCCACCTGATCGAGCATCTTGTCAAGCTTGGCCTTTGCCTCGGCCTTGACCTTCTCTGCCTCCTCGTGGGCCTTGGCCTTCTGAGCGGCCTTTTCCTCGGCTTCGGGGTCGACGACAACCAAGTTGGACGCATCGTGCTCGACCAGCTTGAGCGCATGTTCGGGACAAACCTTGACACAGGCGCCACAACCCAAACAATACGTGGACTCCAGTGCAAAGCGACCGCTTCCCACCAAATCGCAGGCGGACGTGGGGCACGCGTTAACGCACTCGCCGCACGACGTGCACTTGTCAAAATCGCACTCCGGCGTGCTCACCTGCATGTTCTGGGCAAGCTCGGGGTGGTTTTGCAGCGTCGAGAGCACCAGCTGTCGTCCGTGTGTGAGCGAGCGGCGACGCTTGGTCGTTGTGGTACCGCACATGGTGTTGAGTGTGCGCTCCAGCTGGGTGATCTGATGGCGATGGGCTTTGAGCTTCTGCGTCACCGAAGCCAGTGCCGCCGTCGCCGGATTGAGTTTGGTCACGGTCAGGCCCGTGGTACGGGCAATCTTTTCCATGTATTCCTTGCGCTCGTACTCGCGACGCTTATGGCACTTGAGGCTCTTGGGATCGACCTCTAGGCCCATACCCGTACCGGCCCATTCCTCGGCCTTCGCAATCGCCTCGCCCAGCATGTCCTCGCCACCGGTGTTGCGGCATTTATCGCACACGCCCAGCGGCAGATACACGCTCACGTTGGGATAGTCGGCCAGTACCGAGAACCAAGTCTCGGCCGTAATATCGCCCACGCAGGCAACGACGACCTCATTCTCGCGCGGCATGCGCTTAAGGGCACGCGTGCAGGTAACGTAGGCGGTCTCGTGGCTCGTGGCCGCCGAGACAATGTCGTCATACAGGTTTTTGGGCGCCAGGCGCGGCGAGATAATCGCCTCGGTCGGGCAGGCGGCGGCGCACAGGCCGCACTTGCGGCAGGAGTCGAGAATCTCGATGGCGTCTTCCTCGACCTCGATGGCGTCCACCGGGCACACGTCCATGCACGCGGTACAGCCGCTCTTTTCGTTTTTGCAAGCCAGGCACGGTATGGTGTTACCGCGCGGGCGCTCCTTGTAGTCAGCAGGATTCCACTGCGGAGCCGACGGATCGAGCGCGTCGGTCACACCGCCAAGCGGGTTTTTAAGAAAGTCGAAACCCTTGCTGATCTCGATAATGTCATCAAACAGATCGTGTTCCTGCGCCATGCGCGGCCCCTCCCTGAGCAGTGCAAACAAGCGATAGATAATGATACGCTAACAGCTCACACGTCGGCCAAAATACATGCAGAGTATCTTTTGCGGAAACCGGCGGAAACTAAAAGCGAAAACCGTTCGACCCAACAAGATTCCCGTCTGTCAATTGCTCACCTGGATAAATTTCGACATAACTTCTTATCGTATCTTGCACCTTGTCTTGCTCTAACCTTTTGACGTCAACATACCTAAATCTTGGGAGACAGATTATGGACCAGACCGCAACCGATGTGCGCCATATCGAGCGCATCAACCCGCCGCACCGCCTGCTCATGGCGCCCGGCCCCACCACCGTCGACCCGCGCATCCTCTCGGCGATGGCCACGCCCACCGTGGGCCAGTTCGACCCTTACATGCTCAAGATCATGGGCGAGGTGCAGGACATGCTGCGCTACACCTTTAAGGCCCCCGGTTATGAGGCCCTGATGGTCGATGGTTCCTCGCGTGCCGCCATCGAGTGCGCGCTCGTTTCCATCATCGCCCCCGGCGACAAGGTGCTCGTCTGCTCCGCCGGCCGCTTTGGCTCGCTGCTGGCCGAGATCGCCACGCGTGTGGGCGGCGACGTCACCGTCATCACCAAGGAGTGGGGTCACGTCTTTGAGCTCGCCGAGATCAAGGCAGCCATCGACGAGGTGCAGCCCAAGCTCGTCTGCACCGTCGCGGGCGACACCTCGACCACCATGCTGCAGCCGCTCGAGGGCCTGGGCGACATCTGCCACGCCGCCGGAGCCTTCCTCATGACCGACGCCACCGCCTCCTTCGCCGGCAACGACCTGCGCTGCGCCGAGTGGGGCATCGATATCGCCACCGCCGGCATGCAGAAGTGCATGGGCGGCCCGGCCGGCATCTCCCCCATCGTCGTCTCGCCCGAGGCCTTTAAGGCCATGGTCGCGCGCAAGTCCATCGAGGAGGGCATTGCCGACTCCCCCGAGGACGTCCTGCCCGTCGAGAAGCGCATTCGCTCCAACTACTTCGACTTCCCGCAGCTCGTCGATTACTGGGGCCCGCGCCGCATCAACCACCACACCGAGGCCACGCACATGCTCTACGCCGCGCACGAGACCCTGCGCCTCATCTGCGAGGAGGGCATCGACGAGGACATTGAGCGCCACCGTCTGAACGGCGCCGCCATGGCCGCCGGCGTTGCCGGCATGGGCCTTGAGCTCTACGGCGACCAGTCCACGCGCATGAATGACGTCATCGGCATCGTCATCCCCGAGGGCGCAACCGACGCCGTGCGCGCCGCGCTGCTCGAGAACTACGCCGTCGAGATCGCCAGCTCCTTCGGCCCGCTCAAGGGTCACATCTGGCGCGTGGGCGTCATGGGCTGCAACGCCCGCAAGGACTGCATCATGACCACGCTGCTCGCCCTGGGCTCGGCCCTGCTCGATGCCGGCGTACAGGTGGACATCACGGCCGGCGTCGCCGCCGCCGAGGCCGTCTACGCAGCGTAGCGGCCACCAGCACAAATCAACCACGCAAAAGGGGGCAGGCCACATCGATGGCCCGCCCCCTTTTATTGAAGGAGCCGAGCAGACAAAACCCAGCACCATCGCACAAAAAAGCACCTGCGACTGTCAGCCTGTCGCAGGTGCCCCATCTATACAAACGCTGCCCGTGCCTCCCAGAGCTGCGTAAGTACCAAGTATTTAGCGCACGATCGTGGTGCCGGCGCCCTCGTTGAGCTTAGCCAGGCACTCGAGCGAGGTGATCGTGGCGCGACGGCCCTCGCCGGACTGCACAAAGCGCATGCAGCCGCGAACCTTGGGCAGCATCGAGCCTGCGGGGAACTGGCCCTCCTCGATGAACTGCTCAGCCTCGGCGATAGAGATCGTCGAAAGCGCGCGCTGCGTGGGCTTGCCGAAGTCGACGCAAACATTGTCCACGCCCGTGCAGATCACCAGGTGATCGGCATCGACGGTCTCGGCGATCTTCTCGGCCGTAAGGTCCTTGTCGATAACACCCTCGACACCATAGACGCCCTTGTCATCCTCGAGCACGGGGATGCCGCCGCCACCGGTGCAGATGACCACGATGCCGGCATCGGCGAGCGCGTTGATGCCCGCGCAGCCGGGAAGCTCCATGGGCTCCGGCGAGGGCACCACGCGACGCCAGCCGCGACCGGCATCCTCGATGTAGGTCTCGTTGGGGTTGGCAGCCATAAGCTCGCGAGCCTGCTCCTCGGAATAGAACGGGCCGATGGGCTTGGTGGGGTTCTTGAACGCCGGGTCGTCCGGGCTCACGGTCGCCGTCATGGCGAGCACCTGAACGAGCTTCTTGATGCCGGCACGCTTAAGGGCACCGCGCATGGCGAGCATAGTCCAGTAACCGATGGAGCCCTGAGTCATGGCGACGCAGGTGTCGAGCGGCATGGCCGGGTTCTTCTCGGAGTTGGCGGCCTCCTGCTGCAGCAGCAGATTGCCGACCTGCGGGCCGTTGCCGTGGGTGATGATAACCTCGTCGCCGGCGGCAATGAGCGGCACGATGTAGTCACACGTGGCGTCCAGCGCCTTCATCTGGGCTTGTGCGGTGGGGTCGTCGGTGAGGATGGCGTTGCCGCCCAGAGCGATAACGATACGCTCAGCCATAGATGGCCTCCTTCAAAACTGATGTCATATGAAACCCTGGGGCCGATCGAGCGAACCGGCCCCAGAAATCAAGCGGCGCACCGTACAGGCGACGCGCCGAGAAACCTGCTACTCGGCGAAGCGGTTCTTGTGGTCCCAGCTGTTGATGTACAGCTTGTCGGAGACCAGGTAATCGTAGATATCGTCGACGATCTCGATACCGCCGGCAGCGTCGCACTTGGCCTTACGGATGAGGGCGCGCTCGCCGGGGTAGTACACCTTGTCGTAGCCGGGAGCAGGCTTGACGGCGCCCAGCTCGTCGAGGGTCTTGGACATATGCTGCTTGAACTCGTCAAGACCGCAGAAACGGCTCGGGTCGATGACGATGTGCAGGTGACCAAGCTCGCGGCCCTCGGACAGATCGTGGTACATGGAGGAGACGTTCTGGCCGGCCGGCACGCCCAGCAGGATGCCGGAGAGGATGTCGACGACCATCATGAGGCCATAGCCCTTGGGGCCGGCGATGGCGCGCAGAGCGTTGACCTGGTGCGGGTCGGTGGTGGGGTTACCGTCGACGTCGACCGCCCAGTCATCGGGGATGGAACGACCGGCGCTCTTGGCGTCGAGGATCTTGCCCCAAGCCTGAACGGTGGTAGCCATGTCGAAGTTCACGAATCGATCGTCGGCCGTGGGGGCACCGAAGGCGATGGGGTTGGTGCCGTAGAAGGGCTCAGCGCCGCCGTAAGGAATAACCATGGGGTCGGACTGGCACATGGTGAGGCAGCACAGGTCGTTCTTGGCGGCCATCTCGGTGTAGTAGCCCAGAGCGCCGGTGTGGGAGACGCGCTTGACGCCCACGACGCCGATGCCGTTCTCCTTAGCGAGCTCCATGGCCTTCTCGAGGCCCAGGATAGCGAAGGGATAGCCGCAGCCGTTGTCACCGTCGACGATGCCGGTGCAGGGGCCGGTCTGGGTCCAGGTCCACTTGGGATCGGTGGTAATGCCGCCCTTGGAGATGCGCTCGGTGTAGTACTCGACACGAACCTCGCCGTGGCTGTGCAGGCCGCGCTCGGACGACCAGGTAAGCACCTCGGCGGTCTTCTCGGCGTGCTCCTCCGAAAGGCCGGCAGCCATGAACTTGTTCTTCATGAGGGTCTTGAGTTCTTCGCGCTTGACGAGCATGTTGACCTCCTATGGTCTACTTGAGGCAAGGCTAGGCGCTTGCCTCGGGTTTTAAACAAATCAAAAGATGAATCCAGTAACAGGCAAATCGTTACGCCGCTGTATGCACGGGACTCGCCGCATGTGTCGCCACGTAAGAAAAGCCAATCGAAAGACCCAGCAGGGCATCGACGCCCGACGTGCTGCCGATGTGCTCGATCGATGTCGCAGCGTCACCGAAGGCGGCGGCATCGCGATTGCGAGCCGCGAGCAGCAGATCGCGATACACCGGGTTCACGCCGCCGCGAGAAAACGCCTCGACATAGGAGCAGGCAACTGGCGTGGTGCGCCCTGTCGACTCCTTGGCGAGAAGATCGACGAGCCCGGTAGCTTGGCCAAAAGCGCTGCGAGCGCAGGCATAACCCAGGAGCACGTCGTCTCCCGAGGGCGTAAGGCCAAGACCCCTGCCGCACAGATAGCGCACGTGCTCGGCGATCCGCCGGGACGACGTGCCCTCGCGAAGGCCCGTGAGCGCCCGCATCGTTTCCGCACTGGGGGGAAGCCCCGAGCGCTCGCGCAAGCGACGCTCCCCCAACCAAGAAAGTGCCCATCGTGCCGATTCGACATCGAAGAGGGGCGGGACGGAGCAATTGACGGGCTCCGCCCCCTGCAAATCGATTGACACGGTGCCGTCGGAACGGTACAGGCGCAGATAATCGTTACGGACGGTCACGACCTGACCGGGTTTAAGGCCGTCCAGCACAAGCGGCATCTCGCCTGCGGGAATGGTGATGCTCGTGCACGAGAATGCATCGGCATCGCGCCCCACGTGTACCAGGGCGCCATCGAGCTCGACATTAAAGCTCGTATTGAACACGCTGTGCACATGGCCCATCAAGGGAGCGCGGAGCCCCTCGAGCGCATAGGGCGAAATCTGGACGGCCGTGAGTGCCATGGTGTTACTCGATTCCCAAGCTTGCGCAGTAGGCCTCGAGTGCCTTCTCAAAGCAGCCGAGCGGGGCGCGCACGGTGCCGGCGCCGATCTGACCGACGCCTGCCTTCTTGTGGGCAATGCCGGTGTTGATGAGCGGCGTGATGCCGGTGGCGACAACCTTGCGGATGTCAATTGCCTGGCAGGTGCCCTTAAAGTCCCACGTGGGGATGGTCCAAGCGGGGTTGTGGGTGACGCAGATCTTCTCCATCTCGTTGGAGGTGGCAAGTGCGTCCTCAAAGCCGCCGGCACCGACGAAGCGGGTGACGCCGGGGGCAGCGATCATAGCCATGGCGCCCACGCCCACGGTCTCGGTGATTGCAGAGTCACCGATATCGGGGTTGGCATCCTCGGGGGCAAAGCCGGTAAAGTACAGGCCGTTGGGCGTGTTGACGGGAGCGGTGAACCACTCGTCGCCGAGCGAGGAGATACGCACGCCAAAGTTCTCGCCGTTGCGGCACATGGTGGTGACGACGCAGCCCTCGTGGTCCTTGCGGACGTAGTCGACGATGGACTTGCCCATAGCCATCATGATGTTGAGGAAGAACTGGTCGGTATCGGCCAGGAACTGGATGACCTCTTCCTTCTCCTTGGCGTCCCACTCCATGTGGGTGATGAGGGGTGCGACCTCCTTAAGGAAGCACAGGGAAGCAGCGATGTTGCGCTGGTGGAACTCGTCGCCCATGGTAATGGCCTTGGCAACGAGAACGTTGAGGTTGATGCCACCCTCCTTGAGCTTGAGAGCCGCGGAGAGGACGGGGCCGAGCACGTCGCGCATCCAGCGCAGGCGATTGACGACTTCCTCGGAGTAGGCGCCAAAGCGCAGCACCTTGCCGATGCCCTCGTTCATGGTGCAGTAGCCCACGGTACCGTCAACGCGGTTCTCGACCACGACGAGCGGCATATTCTGCGAGGTGATGCCGCCCATGGGGCCCACGGCGTGGACATGGTGGCACGGAATGAACTTGACCTCGCCGCTCTCGAGCAGCTTGCGGGCGTCGGCCTCGTTGTCGGCCCACTCCTCAAAGAGGACGGCACCGACGCAGGAGCCCTGCATGGGGTCGGTCATGTGGCTGTACTCGATCGGAGGACCGGCATGGAGGATGA
Source organism: Collinsella sp. OM07-12 (assembly GCF_003438275.1). Classification (NCBI taxonomy): domain Bacteria; kingdom Bacillati; phylum Actinomycetota; class Coriobacteriia; order Coriobacteriales; family Coriobacteriaceae; genus Collinsella; species Collinsella sp. OM07-12. Next base: position 20,640 of record NZ_QSTQ01000022.1, on the reverse strand, counting down.
CCTTGCCGTTGATCTCGGGGATGAGGTCCTTAGCCGGACGGACGTCCACCAGAAATGGCTGCGAGGCGCGGAAGCGCTCGACAATGCGATCGTTCTGCTCATCGATCTCGTCGTGCTTTGAGAGCTCGGTCAGAAGATGAATCATGCGCTTGTTGCCGCCTGCCATGGGCTTCCAGGCATACTGGACGGCCTTGGCGCCGTACTTGACGAGCGGGTCGACGAAGCTCTCGACACCGACGTTGATAACGCGGGGCTTGGTGGTGAGGAGCTCCATCATGGCCTCGGAAGGCTCGGGGAGCGGAGAGTTGTCCTTGACGGCGTAGTCGACGGTCGGACGGTCGGCCTCGGTGTAGTCGATACCCTTGAAGGCAAGCGCGGCACGAACGGCGCGGGCGTTGCTCGACTCCATGACGGCGCCGGCATCGGCCAGCAGCTTGACGGAGCGGTCGTAATCCTGCGGATCGCGGCTGGTGCCCACAACGGTGCCCACAAAGTGGAGCTCGCGGCCGTCGGCACGGGCGGTCTCGATGCACTCGGTGATGACCGGGGCAAGCTCGGCGGCCATATCGGGATGGCAACCATAGCCGAGCACGCAGTCGAAGACGATGACGCCCGTGGTGGGCTTGGCGGCGTACTCGCGCATCATCTTGACGCGGACCTCGGGGTCGATCATGGGGTGCGGGCGACCCTGGGTGTACACGTCGTCGCCCAGGTCGATGACGTCATAGCCGCCGTGACGCAGCATGTAGCCGTCTTCCTTGATGATGTGGCCGAGCTCAAGCGCCTCGGTGATCATCATCGCAGCCTCGCCGGCAAGGGTGCCACCGGAGTAGAGACCGACGACGGTCTTGTCCTCGGCGAGGGGTTCGGCGACCGTAACGTCGACGGGCTCGCAGTAGTTGGCCTTGACCTCGCGGCCGGCAGCCAGATCCACGGCGATCTGTGCGCACTCCTCCAGGGTGTGGGCCAGATGCACGTGACCCAGATGGGCCTCGGGCTTCTCGCCAATAAAGATCGCGACGACCGGCTTCTCGCACTTCTCGAGCAGGTCGATGACCTCGTCGCGGACCTCGGGCGCGGGCGGCTTGGAGATAACGCAGATGACGTCGGTGGCGTCATGGTTCTCGAGCGCCACGATAGCGTCCTTAACGGTCACGGCGCCGACCTTGGCGTTAAGGTCGCGGCCGCCGGTGCCGATGGCATGTACGCAGCCGCCACCCATACGGTCGATGGCGCAGGTGACTTCCTGGATGCCGGTGCCCGAAGCGCCGACGATACCGATGTTGCCGGGGTTGATCACGTTGGTGAAGGCCACGGGCACGGAGCTGATCACGCCGGTGCCGCAGTCGGGACCCATAAAGAGCAGGCCCTTCTCGTGCGCCTTCTGCTTTAGACGAACCTCGTCCTCCAGCGCGACGTTATCGGTAAAGGAGAACACGTTGAGGCCCAGGTCGAGTGCGCGCTCAAGCTCGGGCGCGGCATACTCGCCGGGGATGGAGAAGAGAGCCAGGTTGGCATCGGGAAGCGCCGCCACGGCCTCCTCCCAGGAGGTGGCGGTGGTGTTGCCGCCATCGGCAGCCTTCTTGACCGAAAGGTCATCGAGGAAGGCCTCGGTCTCGGAGAGCACCTCGTCCACGATCTTCTCGTCGTCGGCCTCGACGACGATCACCATATCGCTGGGGTTGGCAGCGGCGGCCTCGGGCGTCAAAAGGCCTGCGGCATCGTAGATGTCCTTGTTGGCATCGGTGCCCATCATGATCTGGCTCTGGACCACGCCGGGCATGGCGTTGATCTTATTGGTGAGCAGCATCAGGTTGATGGAGTCCTGATACGAGTTTTGCTTTACAACCGTATAAAGCATCTGCATCGCCGACTTTCTGTATCTGTATGTCTCGGTGGGTGTACCGTCACGCTGTAGGCCGTAACGGCAACGAGCGTCTGATGACAGTAAACCATGCACCAAGGTTCCATTCATTATCTTGAGTGTCTAGCGATTTGGACTCGACTTTATCCACAGTGGACATTGTTGGTGATTTCCTTAGTCAGTATTGTGTAAGCCAACGCACGGAATCGACGTTGCACCACACGCCTCGCCGATCCTCAACCAATTTATAAGGAGTGTAGATATGAGCACCTCCGTACAAGAAGTGGAATCGGTTCGCGACTGGCTCGCATCCTTCGGTACCGATGAGACCGGTGGCATGACCCGCCTGCTCTTTACGCCCGAATGGCTCGATGCCCAGCTCGCCCTCAAGCAGAAGTTTGAGGATATGGGCATGGTGGCCGAGTTCGACGAGGTCGGAAACCTTGTGGGCACCTACCCCGGTACCGACGGCACGGATGATGTCATCGCCTGCGGTAGCCACGTCGACACCGTCGTTCACGGCGGCAAGCTCGATGGCGCCCTCGGCATCTTCGGTGGCTACCTTGCCATCAAGGATCTGGTCGAGACCCACGGCGCCCCCAAGAAGTCCCTTCGCGTCATCTCTATGGCCGAGGAAGAGGGCAGCCGCTTCCCCTTCGTCTTCTGGGGCAGCAAGAACATGGTCGGCACCGTTCCCGAGTCCGCGCTCGAAGGCGTTGCCGATAACGACGGCGTTACCTTTACCGAGGCCATGAAGAACTGCGGCTTTGGCGTTCGCACCGCCCACACGAGTCCGCTCGACAACGTCAAGGCATTCCTGGAGCTCCACATCGAGCAGGGCAACACCCTCGAGATGGAAGGCAAGAAGGTGGGCGTCGTCACCGCCATCACCGGCCAGCGTCGCTACAACATCCGCCTGCACGGCGAGGCCAATCACGCCGGCACCACTCGTATGTGCTATCGCCACGACGTGATCTAGGTCTTCTCCCAGATTGTGACCGAGTCCATCGCCAAGGCTAATGCCGAGGGCGATCCGCTGGTACTCACCTTCGGTCATATTGAGGTTACCCCCAACACCGTCAACGTCGTTCCCGGCGATGCCATGTTCACCATGGACTGCCGTCACACCGACAAGGACACGCTCGTCCGCTTCTCCGAGGAGATCGAGGCCGATATGGCCCGCATCGCTGCCGAGCATGGTGTGGAGATCGAGATCGACCGCTGGATGGACGAGGACCCCGTTCCCATGAACGCCGAGCTCGTCACCAAGATCGAGCAGGTCGCTAAGGACTCCGGTGCCAACTATCGCATGATGCACTCCGGTGCCGGCCACGATTCCCAGGTTATCGCCCCGCATGTTCCGACCGGCATGTTGTTTGTCCCGAGCGTTAAGGGCATCAGCCATAACCCAGCCGAGTATACCGAGGGCGAAGACCTCAAGGCCGGCATCGACATGCTCGGCGCCGCCCTCTACAACCTTGCCTACTAGCGGCTATCAGCCCTTACGAAGGGAGGCATCATGCCTAACCCTCAATCCGTCGATTACCAGGTAACCGACGAGGAAGTCGAGCGTTACCGCGCCCGCGGCTACAACGACGACATGCTCCCCAAGACCGCCGAAAAGCGCAACATGGGGGTCAAGAACTACTTCACCCTGTGGATGGGCTCCGTCCACAACATCCCCAACTACGCTGCGGTGGGCGGATTCCTCTTCCTTGGTCTCTCCCCCATCAACGTTATGTTCGCCCTTGTGGTAAGCGCTGTTCTGGTTGCCGCCTTCATGGTAATCAACGGCGAGGCCGGATCAAAGTACGGCATCCCCTTTGCCATGCACCTGCGTTCGACCTATGGCAACCTGGGCGCTAAGCTCCCCGGCTTTCTGCGTGGCTGCGTCGCCGCCATCGCCTGGTTCGGTCTTCAGACCTACACCGGCTCGCTGGCACTCACCATTATCCTGGGCAAGATCTTCCCCGGTTTCCTAGAGATCGGTGACGGCGCTCAAATCCTGGGTATCGGCATCCCGCAGCTCATCTCATTTACCATCTTTTGGGTCCTCAACGTGGCCATCGGCCTGGGCGGCGGCGGAATCCTCAACAAGTTCACCGCTGTCCTCTCTCCGCTCATCTACGTCGTCGTCATCGGCATGACCGTCTGGGCAATCAGTGCTGCCGGCGGTCTGGGCAACATCCTTGCCTTTAGTCCCCAGGCAGCCGAGGACTTCAACCCCGTGTTCGTCTTCTTGATGATCCTGAACTCCGTCATCGCCGTTTGGGCAGCTCCGGGTGCCAGCGTCTCCGACTTTACGCAGAACGCCACGTCCACCGCTACCCAGCGTCGCGGTCAGACCCTCTCCCTGCTTGTCGCCTACGTGGTCTTTGCCTTCTGCAGCGTCGTCATCCTTATCGGTGCCTCGCTTGCCACCGGCACCCAGCACTGGGACATCACCACGGTCATCGACTCTTGGGATTCCGTCCCCCTCGTCGTCTGCGCCACGGGAGTCTTTTTGCTCACCACCATCTCCACCAACGCCACGGGCAACATCATCCCGGCTGGCTACCAGCTGGCAGCCCTGTTCCCCAAGAAGCTCACCTATCGTAGCGGCGTTGTGATCGCAAGCGTCATCAGCTTTGCCATCATGCCCTGGAAGCTCATGGAAAACTCCAGCTCCATCTATCTGTTCCTGAACACCATCGGCGCTGTACTCGGCCCCGTCGCCGGCGTCATGATCGCCCACTACTACTTTGTCGCCAATCGTCAGATCGACCTCGACGCGCTCTACATGGACATGAACGACCAGGACAAGTCCAACCCCTATCAGGGCGTCAACGTTCCGGCCTACATCGCGACCATCGCGGCGCTCGTTATCTCGCTCTCGGGCCAGTTTATCCCCGCACTCTCGTTTATCTCCGGCGTGTCTTGGTTCGCAGGCTCCATCTCGGCCTTCGTAATCTACCTCGCCATCCGCAAGTTCTCCTCGTCTCAGGCTAACGTCGAGGCCAAGTAAACCAACCGCGCAGGCCTCCACCTGCAGGAGCATCCGCTCCACCCCATCTTCAACCTCGCCAGGGATGCGTTGCTGGCGCGCAAACAACGCATCCCTGTAAAGGTCCTTTCCACAACGTCTGTTAAGAATGCAGACACCCTACCTAAGGGAGGAACAATGTACGACCTCGTAATTAAAGGCGGTACCGTCATCCTCGAAGACGGCGAGACCGTAACCGACGTCGCCGTAACCGATGGCAAGATCGCCGCTATCGGCGCCGATCTTGAGGGCACCGAGACCATCGATGCCACCGGCCTCGTTGTGAGCCCGGGCATGATCGACGGTCACGCTCACATCACCGACCCCGGCGGCGGTTATCGCGACGGCTGGGAGGGCTACCTCACCGGCACCGCCGCGTGCGCCAAGGGCGGCATCACCTCTATCGTCGAGATGCCCCTCAACCAGGTTCCCGCCACCACCAACGGCGAGCGCCTCGCTATCAAGGAGGCCGCCGGCGCCGGTAAGCTCCGCGTCGATGTCGCTTCCCTGGGCGGCCTGACCCCCTACAACCTCGACGGCGGCATTCAGGAGCTCGCCGACGGTGGCGTCGTGGGCTACAAGGCATTCGTCGCCAGCTGCGGCGACCGCACCATCCCCGACAACGGCGACTTTGAGGACGTCGACGACTACTCGCTGTGGGAGGGCATGCGCCAGATCGCCAAGACCGGCAAGGTGCTCGACGTTCACTGCGAGAACGCCCCCATCACCAACAAGCTCGGCGCACTCGCCAAGGCCGCTGGTAAGGGCAAGGTCTCTGACTACGTTGCCACCCGTCCCCCGTTCACCGAGGCCGAGGCTGTCCGTCGCGTGATCTTCTTTGCCAAGCAGACCGGCTGCCGCGTCAACATCTGTCACTGCACCTGCAAGGAGGCCGTGGCCGAGGTTATCGCCGCTCAGCAGGAGGGCTACGACATCACCTGCGAGACCTGCCCGCACTACCTGTACTTCACGACCGACGAGCTCGACGCCATCGGCAACATCACCAAGTGCTCTCCCCCGATCCGCGACAAGGCCCAGCAGGACGCCCTGTGGAAGCTGCTCGCCGACGGCGCCATCTCCATGGTCGTCTCCGACCACTCTCCCTGCACGCCCGACCTCAAGGCTCCCGAGAACGCCTTTGACGCCTGGGGCGGCATCTCCGGCATCCAGAACTGCATGGATGTCATGTACGATGAGATGGTCCAGAAGCGCGGTATGAGCGCCGCTCTGTTCGCCAAGGTCATGTCCACCAACGTCGCCGACCGCTTTGGCCTGGCCGACAAGGGTCGCATCGAGGTTGGCAAGGACGCCGACTTCTGCCTGATCGAGCCCAACAGCCCCTACACGCTGCAGGCTGAGGATCTTGAGTACAAGAACAAGATCACGCCGTATATCGGCCGTACCATCGGCTGCCAGGTCGCCCGCACCATCCTTCGCGGCGAGACCACCTATGCAAAGGGCGAGGGCGTCTGCAAGGACTTCCCCGGCAAGTTTGTCAAATAGCGCCCACACGCTTTAAAACGGGGCCCGCTCACCTTTGAGTGTCGGGCCCTTCACCTGTTCCATCGACCGTAAGGGGTTTCATCCCATGACCAACAGCGTGCAGCAAAAGCAAGACACGTACTGGAAGCGCATCGTCGCCATCCTCACCGCAGGATGGATCGTCATCTGGATTTACCGCTGCGCCCTCACGCCGGTTTATTCCGTTCTCTCTGAGTACTTTGGCGGAGCATCCGACGCAGCCCTCGGCAGTATCTCGAGCTTTTACTTTCTCGGTTACGTCATCATGCAGATCCCTTCCGGTCTGCTTGTTGACCGTTTTGGACAAAAGCGCGTCATCCTTCCCGGATTTACGCTCTTTGCCATCGGCGCCGCCGTCGTAAGCGCCTCAACCACCCTTCCCGTCCTCTATGCAGGATCGGTTCTCGCGGGCCTTGGTTGCGGAACGTTCTACGGCTGCGCCTACTCGCTCACGGCCGAAAATGTTCCGGCCGAGCGCAAGAGCCTTTCCACCGCCATCGTCAACTCCGGCATGGCCATCGGCTCGGGCCTGGGCCTCATCAGCGCTTCTGCGCTCGTGGGCTCCGGCGCCCTCCCCTGGCAGACCATGACCATCATTGCCTTGGTGCTCGCCCTCGTTATGGTGTTCGTCTTTAGCCGCACCGTTCGCTCGAGCAAGGAGGCCGCCGCTCATCAGACCGAAGGCGCCCCTGCCGCGACCGGCAAGACCGACATCAAGGCCCTCTTTAAGCCGCAGATGATCGCTGCGTACGTGCTGTACTTCTCCACCATGTATGCGTACTACCTCATCGACACCTGGTTGCCCAACTTCCTCGAGACCGAGCGTGGCTTCGAGGGCACGGCAATCGGCATCGCGAGCTCGCTCGTGTTCTTCGCCGCCATCCCCGGCGCTCTGCTCTTTAGCCGCCTGGCCGACAAGCTCCCCGAGCGCAAGGTGACCATCATCATCGCGCTCGAGCTCATCGCCGCCGCCATGCTCACCTTTATGATCAACACCGGCGACCAGACGCTCCTCATCATCGGCATCGTGGCCTATGGCTTCTTTGGCAAGCTCGCCGTCGAGCCCATTATCATCGCGTGGCTTTCGGGCTTCGCCTCGGGCGGATCGGTGGCAACCATGTACGGCGTGTTCAACTTCTTTGGCATGACGTCCTCGGTTATCGCTCCTGCCGTGACTGGAGCCATCTCCGACGCCACCGGATCCAAGATTCTGGGCTTCTACCTGGCAGTTGCCATCATCCTGGTCGGCACGCTCCTGTTCTTCCTGGTTGACAGGATGACGAAGGCCAAGGCCGCCAAGGCCGAGCAGGCCGCTTAAGGCTCACCCAACCCCGACTATCCCCGTGCGGGCAGCGCAAAGCCCGCCCGCACGCACTTCTCACCATTTACCTATACCGCCCAAAAGAAAGGAAACAATCATGGGCTACCGTAACGACAACACTGGCTATCGCGACGACATTCTGCAGAACCGCTCCGTCGTCAAGCGCAACTGGGCCGTCATCGAGCCCGACGGCTGCGTTAAGAACGTCATCCCCGGCTTCGAGAACTGCGACGTCACCATCCTGGGTTCGCCCAAGCTCGGCGGCACCTTCGCCGACTACCTGCTGACCGTGCATGAGGGCGGCAAGAACACCCAGGGCTGGGGCCAGCCGGGCGAGGAGCTCTTCATCTACTTCTTCGACGGCACCGTCGAGGTTTCCGATGGCGAGACCACCCAGACCGTTACCGACGGCGGCTACATCTTCGTCCCCGAGGGCAAGAAGATCTTCTTTGAGAACAAGGGTGATGGCGACGCTCACGGCTTTATGTACAAGCGTCTCTACGACCGCATCGAGGGCCACGAGGCTCACACCGTGATCGGCAACTCCAACGATCTGGAGTGGGTCGACTACGAGGACATGACCGACGTCAAGTGCTGCGACTTCCTGCCCAGCGCCACCGATCTTGGCTTTGACATGAACATCCACATCCTGGCCTTTAAGCCGGGCGCTTGCCACGGCTACGTGGAGACCCACTTCCAGGAGCACGGCGCCTACATCTTCTCCGGCGAGGGCATGTATGTGCTCGAGGACCAGTGGCTGCCCGTCAAGAAGGGTGATTACCTCTACATGGGCGCTTACTGCCCGCAGGCCGCCTACGGTATCGGCCGCGACGAGGACTTCGCCTACATCTACAGCAAGGACTGCAACCGCGACGTCCGTCTCTAAATCACTCCTGGGTTTCGGGGTACTCCTCTCCTCTCTCTCCTAACCACGTGTGAGGTGCCCTACCCGTCTTCAACCTGCCCCGCGGCGCCACGTGCGCCACGGGGCGCTTTTGCACTACCATCTGATGTGACAATGGACTGTCTCCCTGTCACATGCGACCGCAAAGGAGCCCTCATGAACGTATCAGACGCACTGCTGCTTCCCTCCTTCGAGGGCGCCACCGTCATCGCCGGCCGTGCGGGCCTGGATCGCGAGGTCTCCACTGCCATGATCGTCGAGGCTCCCGATATCGAGTCGTGGGGCAAATCCGGCCAGATGCTCATCACGAGCTTCTATGCCTTTGAGAACCTCTCCGCTGACGGGCTCACCTTCTTCTTTGATAAAGCAGATGAGCTTGGCATCGGGGCGATTGTCTTTAAGCCCGAGCGCCTTTTGGCTAAGGCGCCTGCTCAGATCGTCAAGCTTTGCGACAAGCACGATCTTCCGCTCATTCAGATTCCCGCCGACACCAAGTACGAGGGCCTGCTGCTCGACGTGCTCGGCAACTTCCTTGACTCCAACCTGACACTGCTCAACCGTTTTTACGACTTGCACCGTCAAACCATGGACCTGGCCCTGCGCGAGCCTACCGTGCTTGAGATTCTGCTCAAGCTGCGCGGCCTCATCCATGCCGATATCACGTTTTTCGACAGCACCAAGGATCGCCGCACCACCACGAGCCAAGAACTCTCGCGCTTTACCATGCCGCGCTTGACGGAGTTCGACGAAAACCAGTACCGCAGCCATCACTACTTTGACGCCGAGCTCACTTATCCAGAGCTCACGCGCCATGCGACCGCGGTGCTCATCCCCAGCTCCGATGACCAGATTTACTACCTGATCTTGCACGTTAAGGTCGCGCGCCTTTCCCCGCTCGACATCATGGCGGTCGAAAACGTCGTCTCGCTGCTACAGATGGAAATCCTTAAGCAAAACGCCCTCGATCGTAAGATCTTCTTCCAGAACAACAATGTGATGCGCGAGCTGCTCACCGAGCCTTCGCTCGACCCCGAACGCGTCATGAACAGCCTGCAGTCGCTGGGCATTGGTGCCTTCCCCCATTACGAAGCCCTGATGCTCAAGGTCAATCTCGACGACCCCAATGCCATCGATCGTCGCAGCGATATCTTGATTATGGCGCGTCGCCGCCTCAAGATGCTCTATCCCGAGACCGCCTACCTGGAGATGAACGATTCGATCGTCTTTTTGCATAACGTCAAATCGCCCCAGGCCCGCTACGATTCGACTGATATCAAGACGATTATGAAAGATGTCGCCATGGTGCCGGCGCTGCCAGCGTTTTCGTACTTGGGCGCTATCTCGTCGCTTGGAACGTCGTCGAACCTGCCCGACCTGATGCGCGAGGTCACCGAAATCGAGCGCTTCTTTGACGGCGAGCAGTATCACGGCCGCATCATGCGCTTTGAGGATCTGGGCATCTACAAGCTCTTTATGCAGGTAACCGACGCCACCGAGCTCACGCGCTTTATCGACCCGCGCGTGCGCGAGCTCCACGACCGCAGCTTTGAGTTCTTTGAGACCGCCTCGGTCCTGTGCGAGAACAACCTTAACTACCAGGAAACGGCCCGCCAGCTCTTTATGCACCCCAAGACGATCCGCTACCGCTCCGAGCGCATCCAAAAGACGACCGGCCTCGATTTCCACAACCCCGACGATCGTTTGCAGATTGCACTGGGCTCGCGCATCTTCCGTCTGCTCGATAAGGAGAACTAAATGGAACTTGAGATTTGCGCCGGCAAGATCAAGGTTCCGGCAACGGTTCATGCGATTGAGGGATTTTCCAATGGCTGCGCCATCGTCTACTACCACGGCGGCGGCTTTTTGTATGGCGAGCGTGGCGACCTGCCGGAGCCCTATATCGATATGATCACCGCCGCCGGCTATACGCTGGTGGCCGTCGACTATCCCCTCGCGCCCGAGTGGCCGCTCGAGTGCTCCGTAGAGCTTTCGTTCCAGGCACTTAGCCAGCTAATCGAGCACGAGCTTGCCGAGCTTGGCTGCGACCGTTACGTGCTCTTTGGACGCTCGGCAGGAGGCTATTTGGCGCTCAAGATGGCAGCAGAGCTTGCCTCCAAACGCCCCGATTTGCAGCAGCCTGCCGCCATCTGGGACTTCTATGGCTACTGGAACCTTGAGGACCCGTTTGTAAGCACACCGAGCGCCCATTACGCGGCCATGCCCGCCGTAGACACCGCAACGGTTAACGCGCTTACGGGACCTTCTGGCTCCTTGGTGTTTGAGGGCCCCAAGGCCACGAGGTTTTCCCTGTATGTGCATGCGCGCCAGCAGGGATCTTGGGGGCGCATGCTGGGCGTGGACGAGAACAACGCTGCAGCGCTGTCGCAGACGCGCGAGGATCTCGAGCGTCTGCCGCCCGTCTTTATTACCGCCAGCACCGGAGACAACGATGTTCCCCTCAAGCAGTCCAAGTCGCTCATGCGCGCCGCCAAACAGCGCCAGATGCACCAGGTGTACTATCTGGAACACGACTTTGACCGCGACACTGCCAATCCCGTAGGGCGCGAAACTTACCAAGCCGCCCTTGCCTACCTATCCGAAGTACTCGGCTAACAACGAAAGGACCGCATTATGAAAATTGCACTGCTCGAGCCGCTGGGAGTACCCACGCAGACCATCGACGAGCTTGCCACACCGCTCAAGGAAGCTGGCCACGAGTTTGTCTACTTTGACACCAAGACGACCGATCCGGCAGAGCTCGCACGCCGTAGCGAGGGCGCCGAGGTTGTCATGATCGCCAACAACCCCTACCCTGCCGAGGTTGTCGCCGGCGCCGACGCACTCAAGATGATCGCCGTCGCCTTTACCGGCATCGATCACGTGGGGCTTTCCGCCTGCCGCGAGCGCGGTGTTGAGGTGCGCAACTGTGCCGGCTACTCCGACGTGAGCGTGGCCGAGCTTACCCTTGGCCTTACCATCGATGTACTGCGCAAGGTGGGTGCTGCCGATGCCGCCGTTCGCGCCGGCCAGACGAGCGCCGGTCTTGTGGGCACCGAGATCTGCGGCAAGACCGTAGGCATCGTGGGCTGCGGCAAGATCGGCTGCGCCACGGGTCGCCTCTTTAAGGCCTTTGGAGCCCGCGTGCTGGGCTATGCCCGCCACGAGCATCCCGAGGCGGCCGAGGCCGGTATCGAGCAGGTCTCGCTCGAGCAGCTGCTTGCCGAGTCCGATATCGTGAGCCTGCACCTGCCCAATAACGACGCCACGCGCAAGAGCTTTGGTGCCGAGCAGTTCGCTCAGATGAAGGACGGCGCCGTCTTTATCAACTGTGCTCGCGGCGCCATCGTGGACAACGATGCCCTGGCCCAGGCGCTCAACGATGACAAGCTCGCCGGTGCCGGTATCGACGTCTTCGACATGGAGCCGCCGATTCCTGCCGGCTACGCCCTTGTCAACGCCAAGAACTGCATCTTCACGCCGCATGTTGGCTTCCTTACGCACGAGGCCATGCAGCGCCGCGCCAAGATCGAGTTCGACAACGTCCTCGCCTATGTTGAGGGCCGCGCGCAGAACGTCTGCGAGCTGTAACGCATTCTCGATACGAAAAGAGGCGGGCTCGTCGGGTTGGTTTCCCGGCGAGCCCGCCTCTTTTATGTCCTTGCAAGTTGCCCGGCTGGGCTGTCGACTGGCTTACTCGTCCCAGGTCACAAACGACCAGTCAACATCGGCCTTGGTATGATAGGTGGGGTGGCTGTGGATGCGGCCCACGAGCAGCACAGCCTCAAGCTCATAGCCGTTCTCGACACCGAGCACCTGGCGTGCGTAATCACTCGAAGCGCCGCCATTGTTGGCCTCGCGTAGACGGCTCTGGATCCACACGCTACCCAGACCCAGATCATCGGCCATAACATGCATGTTCTCCATGGCGATGGAGCAATCCTCCACCCAGGTATCGGACACGCCCGGATCGCCGAAAACCGCGATAGCGGCACCGGCGGTCTTAAACGCAGCCGGGGCGGGCTTGCGCATATCAGAGAGAGCCTCGAGCTTCTCGGGGTCGGTCACGACCACAAAACGCCACGGCTTCTTGCCCTTGCCCGTGGGACCAATGAGACCGGCCGCCAGAATCTTCTCGAGCTCCTTGCGGCTCACCGGCTCACCCGTATACGAACGAACGCTGCGGCGCTTCATCAAGATGTCCATTAAAGCCATCGTGTCCTCCTTTGTCGGTAGAATGCCACCCTTATTGTGGACCGGAGGCATGCGAGCTGGTATATCCTCAGCGGATAGAAATCGCTCCTCAAATTGCCCTCAATAGGCAAGGGGTCTAAAACAAGACGGCATATCCATCACTAGCGGACAAACAAACTGGTGCAAACAAACCTGACCCCTTTGCACCACTTGGTGCATGGGGGTCAGGTTTGTTTACACCAATACAACAAGGGGCAAAGCCGCTGCCGGCCTTGCCCCTTGTTCGTCGATTGGACTATTCACCTGAACTACTCGTCCATGAGGTAGTAGTGGCCCAGCGCGTCGGCACCCAGAATGGCGTTTGCGACCATCTCGGGCGTCACCTCAAACGGCATGTTGCACATGGTGTCCTCGGGCGCGCAAGCGGCCTCGGCAACGGTCATGGCCTGCTCGCGCGTAAACTCGGCAACGCCGAGCTCCTTCATCGTAACGGGGAGACCCAGCTCGATGCAGAAGCCCAAGACTTCCTCGAGCTTCTCGGTCGGGGCGTCCTCGAGCACCAACTGGACGATGGTGCCAAAGGCAACCTTCTCGCCGTGGTACATGCCGTGGCACTCGGGCAGCAGCGTCAGGCCGTTATGAATGGCGTGCGCGGCAGCAAGGCCGGAGCTCTCAAAGCCAATGCCCGAAAGCAGCGTATTGGCCTCGATGATATGCTCGACGGCAGGTGTCAGCGCGCCCTTCTCCAGCGCGACCTTGGCCTTGACGCCATCGGCCATGAGCGTCTCGTAGCAGAGCTTGGCGAGCGCCAAGCCGGCCATACCGCCCTTGCCGCCAGCACAGGTGCCGCCGTCGGCATCATGCGTCGCCTGAGCCTCAAAGTAGGTTGCGAGCGCATCACCCATGCCCGCCACCGTCAGGCGCACCGGGCTTGCGGCGATGACCGTGGTATCCATAAGGACAATGTTGGGGTTTGCCTTAAGGAAGAGATATTTATCGAACTGGCCGTCGTCGGTGTAGAGCACCGAAAGTGCCGAGCACGGTGCATCGGTCGAGGCGATGGTGGGGCAAATGATAACCGGGGACTCCAGGTAATAGGCGACGGCCTTCGCGGTGTCGAGGATCTTGCCGCCACCGACGCCGACGATGATGTCACAGCCGTTGTCGCGAGCGAGCGCAACCAGGCGATCGACCTCGCCCTTGGAGCACTCGCCGTTAAAGTCCTCAAACAGCAGCTCGGCCTTAGCCTCGGTAAAACCGCCCTCAATCTTGGCGCCGACACGTTTCTTGCCCGAAGGCGTCACGATGACGAGGGCCTTGCCGCCGAGCGGCTCAACGTAGGAGCCGAGCTTTGCAAGCTCATCGGGACCCTGGATATACTTGCTGGGGCTATTGAAAATTGCAGCCATGTTAATCCCAATCTCTAAAGAAAAAGGGCTCCGTACAGCTGTGTGCGGAGCCCCTCATCAGAACAAGGCGAACTGATTAGAACGTAACCGGGGTGTCGGTGTAGACGCACTCGAGCAGCTGCTCCATCTCCTCCTGGGACGGCTGGCGCGGGTTGGAGCCCGTGCAGGCGTCGAGGATGGCGTTGGCGGCAACGTCGTGCTTCTTGGCCTCGAACTCATCGTAATCGATGATGGACTCGTCGGCCTTCACGCCCTTGGCACCGTAGTTCTTGATGCCCTGCGGGATATCGAGCTTGTCGTTAAGGTCGCGGATCTCCTGAACCAGAGCCTCGACCAGCTCGTCCTCGGTCTCGCCGGCGAGATGCAGGATCTCCTTGGCGATGAAAGCGTAGCGGCTCTTGGCGCGAGCATCCTTGGCGTTGAACTGGATAACCTTGCCCAGGTACATGGCGTTGGCGCAACCGTGGATGATATGATCGCCGGAGAAGGCGGCACCGGTCTTGTGAGCCATAGAGTGGACGATGCCCAGCAGACCCGAGGAGAAGGCGATGCCGGCGATGCACTGAGCGTCATGCATGTGCTGGCGAGCCTCATGATCGCCAGCATAGGACTTGGGCAGCCACTCGACGATCTCGCGGATGGCGTGCAGGGCGTTGGCGTCGGTGTACATGGAACCGGCAGTGGAGACATAGGCCTCGATGGCATGGGTCAAAGCGTCCATACCGGTGTGAGCGCACAGCTTGGCAGGCATGGTGTAGGTGAGCTCGGGGTCGACGATGGCGACATCAGGGGTGATGTTGAAGTCGGCCAGCGGGTACTTGATGCCCTTGGCGTAGTCAGTGATGACGGAGAACGCGGTGACCTCGGTAGCGGTACCGGAGGTAGAGGAGATGGCGCAGAAGTGAGCCTTCTGACGGAGCTCGGGGAAGGAGAACGGGACGACGGCCTCCTCGAAGGTCTCCTCGGGATACTCGTAGAACAGCCACATAGCCTTAGCGGCATCGATGGGCGAGCCGCCGCCAATGGCGACAATCCAGTCGGGCTCGAACTCGCGCATGGCCTCGGCGCCCTTCATGACCGTCTCGACGGACGGGTCGGACTCGACGCCCTCGAACAGCTTGACCTCGAAACCGGCCTCCTTAAGGTCGGCCTCGACGTCCTGCAGAAAACCGCCGCGGCGCATGGAGCCGCCGCCGCTCACGATGATGGCCTTGCTGCCCTTGAGGTTCTTGACCTCGTGACGAGCGCCCTCACCAAAGTACAGATCGCGAGGATTGGTAAAACGTCCCATACTGTGCCTCCTAAACAAGCCCCTCTTAGACTTGCGTATATAACGGAGCACCCGATTGGCTCCGTTAGGACCATTTTGCGCGTTGCCGGCGATGACAATGCGCAATGTCTAAACGTCTCAACGCTCAGACAAACACTATTTTACCGTTCTGGTTGGTCAGTTATTCACCTAAAGCCGCCAATGATGAAACGTTTTTTCTATCCCTGAAGACCCTTGTGCGGCATCCATACTCCCAAGCTGGGCAAACGTTTTATCAAGGTTGACTACATATCCCGGGCAGGACTGTGCCCCTCCAAAATATGCACCGTTCGCCGCCAAAAATCGACCGTTTGCGGCACCGTGATACCACTCGGTCGTCCAAGGTGCCGACATTTGTGTGACATCCGTCTTCGTGGTGCAAAGGTGCAAGTCCAAGTGCGGCACCCCCGGTGTGCCACATGCGGGTAAACTAGAACCTTATATAGAGATATTTGAACCCTAACCGCAGCAAAGGAGGCCCCATGGCATTCGATCCCATTCAAGAGAATTGCCATCGCCTCGTTCTTGAGGCCTTGCGCCGCGACAATATCCCGCTCACCGACGGCCCCGCCGTCGAGCGTCTGATGGAGCAATTCACCCGCAACCCCGCGCCGCTCATCGTGCACGACCGCGACCGCGCCGGGCATCTGATTGCCAAGGTGGTCGAGGCCGTCGACTACCGCATTCCCTTTATTCCTGACGATGCCCAGGCAGAGCAGGAAGAGGCAGCTGCCGAGAACATGCTTCGCGAGGCGGCCGCACTCGATCCGGCCAACTGGGATGCCCAGCGCATGCTGACGGCACTCACCGCCGACTCCAACGAGGACTACGTGCAGTATCTGGTGTCCAAGTGCGACGAGGTGGAGCACGATCTGGCACTCAAGATCGCCTCGGCGCAAGACCCCTACGAGCGTGAGGCTGCAGGCGACCTGACCCGCCGTCCCTACCTGCGCTGGCTTGCCGCCTTAGCATCGCGCGCGCTCATTAGCGGCCGTTACCGCATGTCACTGGAGGCAGCGAATCGCAGCTTGGACTTTGCGCCCAACGACCCCGCAGGTGTCCGCCACACCGCGATGCTCGCCATGGCAAAGCTCGAATACCCCGCCGAGGAGCTCAAGCGCTTTCGCTCCGCCCACTCCGTCCCCTATCTCGCCAACACACCGCTGCGCCGTCGTCCCAAGGACGCGGAGCGCGACTTAGACCCGTGGACGCTCATCGCGCTGATGAGCGCTGCCTGGCGCGAGCTAGACTACGAGGACGCCGAGCACTACCTGCGCATCCTTGCACGCTCATGCCCGCACGCAGCCGAGGCGCTCTACTTCCAAACCGAATTTCCCGATGGCGTCTATGCCCGCGTCAACGTGGGCGTGGGCTCCACCGATGAGCTCGTCCTTGCACTGTCCGAGGCGACGCCGGTGCTGCAGGAGGGCCTGGGCGCTCCCGACAACGCCAGCTTTGCCGCCTGGGTCGCCACCAACGACATCGTGCGTTCCCAGATCGACGAGCGCATCCTACGCGCAGCCGAGCAGGGGCTTCCATTTAAGGGAGGGGACCTCTAATGGATCCGAGCGTCTACATCCCCGCCTACTTGGAGCGCACCTATCTGGCGTCGCACCCCGAGCTCACCGATGCAGCACGCGAGCTTGTCCATAACGACATTAGCGCGAATCCCCAAAAGTATGCGCAGTCCGAGCATGCCCAGGCGCTGCTGTCCTATGCCGGTGTTCACCGCCACCTGCTCGACGAGCTCCATCGCATCGAGGACATGGGCAGCGACGAGGAGTTTGAGCAGACGCGCAACCGCCTGTTCGACGATATGCGCGATGAGCTGCTCAAGATCGTCCGTATCGATGCGCTTGCCGTCGATGCCCAGTTGCTCGCCATCATCCTGGCCGACACACCCGTTGACGCCTGCCTGGGCGACCTGATGAAGCTCGAGGCAACCACGGCCGATTACCTCCAACAAAGCGTGCCCGGGTTTGATATGGAAGCCCCGCACTACTGGGCCAACAAGGTTTTGACGGACGGTGTGACGGCGTCAGATCTCACCGTGAGCGAGCCGGCACTTATCGGGTGGCTCCACACGCTCGAGGCCACCTCGCAGCTGTGCATGGCGAGCGCCCGCTACCGCGCTGCCGCCAACTACGCCCGCCGCGTCCTTAAGGCAGAAGGCTATCCCACCCGAGCTGCCGGCACCGTGTTGCTCGCCCTCGCTCGCCTGGAAGACCAGGACGGCTTTTTTGCCCTGGCTCACCAGCTCGAGGAACAGGTGGGGGCCGATGCACTCGAGAACTCCCCCTGGTACCTGCTCGCCCGCACGATCCTCTTGTTCAAAACGAACAAGATGCGTCCGGCGGCGCGTGCGCTGCGTGAGTTCGCTAACCGCTGCGAGGGCGGCGCGTTCTTCTTGCTGAATCCCATGTACCAGACACCGTACCTTCCCTGCCGACCCGAGCCACGCGATCCCTGGGATCTTTCGCACCAAGCCGTTTGGGAAGCGGACGGCATTATCTCGGACACCCCCGACTTTGCCCCCTGGGCCAATGCCTGCGAAGACGTGTCGCAGCTTGCCCAGGAATTTGCGCGCCGCTACGGATTTTAGTGACGCACTCGACCCGACCATGTCGTTTACGTTAGGAACGGTTTCATGAACCTCCGCTCATCTCTTGCCTGCACCTCGAGCGATATCGCTCGCTGGGGACTGCGCTCCGTCCTTAAGCGCCAGGGCGGCGTACTCCCCGGCCGCATCGCCATGAAGATCGACCCCGAGTTGCTGAGCGACCTCGCGGGCCTTGTCGACCGCAGCGTAGTGATCACCGGCACCAACGGCAAGACCACCACTTCGAACCTGATCGCCGACGCCGTTGCCGCCAGTGGCGCCACCGTGGTGTGCAACCGCGCCGGCAACAACATGGAGCCGGGCGTGGTGGGCGCGCTGCTCGAGGCCCGCGGCGGCCTTAAGCACACTGCCAGCGGCAAGCGCGTGGGCGTTTTTGAGTGCGATGAGCTTTACACCGTACGCGTTCTGCCCAAGCTCAAGCCGACGTACTTTGTGCTGCTCAACCTGTTCCGCGACCAGCTAGACCGCTACGGCGAGATCGACCATACCCAAGACGTCATCGCCCATGCGTTGGAGCTCTCTCCGGCAACAACGCTCATCTACAACGCCGACGACCCGCTGTGTGCCGCGATCGCCGCGCGCGTTCCCAATGCAAGCATCGCCTTTGGCATCGACGGCGCCACCAACACCGAGTCCGACCGCATTAGCGACTCACGTTTTTGCTCACAGTGCAACGCACCGTTGGAGTACGACTATGTGCAGTACGGGCAACTTGGCGCCTATCATTGCCCCTCGTGCGGCTGGGCCCGCCCTGGGCTTGTCCGTCGCGTGACGGGCGTGGAGCTCGGCTGCGACGGCTACGGCTTTGACCTGGTCTTTGGATCTGCGCCCGACGCGGCTGCCGTACACATCGCCACGCGCTACAACGGCCTGTACATGGTCTATAACGTTGCCGCCGCCTTCTTTACCGCGCACGAATTGGGCGTGGACGCGGCGCTTCTGCAGCCTACGCTCGATGCCTATGTGCCCGCCGGTGGTCGTATGGGGCGCTGGGATATCGCCGGCCGCACCGTCGAGGCCAACCTGGCCAAGAATCCCGTAGGCTTCGATCGACAAATCCAGTCCATCAAGACGGCCGGCGGCAGACTCTGCGCTTTCTTCCTCAATGACAACGATGCCGACGGCCACGATGTATCGTGGATCTACGACGTCGACTTTGAGCGCATCGCCGACACAACGGGGCTTGTCGCCTTTGCCGGCGGCACACGCGCGCACGACATGCAAGTGCGCCTCAAGTACGCCGGCATCGATGCCACGATCATCTCGAGCGTCGAGCAGGCGATTGGTGCCGTGGCAGACGAAGCTGCCGGCGACACTTTCTACGCCGTCGCCAACTACACGGCCTTTCCACCGCTGGTCAAGGAGCTCGACGGACTTAAAGACACCGATGCGGCTACGGTTGCCGCCCACGCTGCAAAGTGCACCAATGGCAGTGCCGTCCCCGTTGGCGTCGCGCCAGTCGAGCTCTCGCATCCGCTGCGCATCGTCTACCTGTATCCCGATGCCCTCAACCTCTATGGCGACGGCGGCAACGTCATCGCCCTCGAGCGCCGCTGCGCCTGGCGCGGCATCCCCGTCCGCGTGGATGAGGTCCGCATGGGCGAGGTGCTCGATCTGCATTATGCCGATATCGTCATGATGGGCGGCGGATCCGATCGCGACCAGCTAGCCGTGGCACACGAGCTGCTCGCCCAAAAAGACAAGGTCGCAGCCTATGTTGAGGACGGCGGTTCGCTGCTCGCCATCTGCGGCAGCTATCAGCTGCTCGGCCGTTCGTACTATATGGGCGAAAATCGCATCGAGGGCCTGGGCGTCATTGCCGCCGAGACTGTGCGCGGCTCCGACCGCCTGATCGGCAACGTCGCCGTCAAGACCGACCTGGCGCCCGAGCCCTTTGTTGGCTTCGAGAACCACGGCGGCCGCACGCTTTTGGACGCCGATGCCACGCCGCTTGGAACGTCCGTCGTCACGGGCACCGGCAACAACGGCGACGATGGCTTTGAGGGTCTCATCTACAAGGGTGTCATCGGCACGTACCTACACGGACCGGCACTGCCCAAGAACCCCGAGCTCGCCGACCGGCTCATCGCCCACGCCCTCGAGCGCCGTGGCGACGCACAGGCCGCCGCCCTGCTGCCGCTCAAACCCCTCGACGACACCTACGAGCACGCCGCCCACGACGCCGCGATGAAGCTCCTCCCCTAGCACCCCACCACCACAAAGGGGACAGGCACCTTTGTGGTGGTTTTGACCCGTCCCAGCGGTTTGTCTCAATCTGTAACATCTAGACCGTTAAAAGTCGTCTTACTGTTACAGAATGAGATGTTCGTCCCGACGCCTGCCTTTTGTCTCGATCTGTAACACATAGAGCCGATTTATCAGCCCAGATGTTACAGATTGAGATGTTTGAAAATCGGGATAGAGAGCCAGCTCCTATGTGGGGTTGATTTCCGATCTCAGCCGAACACATTGAGCAAAT